>DATKCJ010000372.1:0-9599 GCA_035513275.1 Opitutaceae bacterium | reverse complement strand
GCACCCAGAAGGTGACCGTCCTCATCGGCGAGATTTCGGGCGGACGCCGCCTCAACATCATCGGCATGGGCCATTGCGCGTCGCACGGCGTGATCAAGGGCGTCATCGTCGACTACAAGGCGGCGAGCGATTCGACGCACGCCGCCCTCGAGGCCGCCGAGAAGCGCGCCGGCGTGCGCGTCGACGGCGTTTTCCTCGCGCAAAGCGGCGGCCACCTCGACGGATTCTACCACGAGGCGGCGGTGAACGTGATGTCCGCCGACAACACCGTCGGCGCGCGCGACATCGAGACAGTCTGTCAGCTCGCACGCGCGAAGCAGTTGCCGCCCGATCGCAACATTATCCACTACCTTCGCCGGCCGTTCCGGCTCGATGGCCAGCCGGTGCCATCGCCCGAGAATCTCGCGGGCCGCCGCCTCGAGGCGGGCTACTGGGTCGCACACGGTGACGAGCGAAAGGTGAGCGACAACATTCATATCGTGAACGGATTCAACGTGAAGGTGCTCGAGATCATCCTCGCGAGCCTCGCCTCCGGCACGATGGTGACGACGCCCGAGGAGCGGCATCACGGCGCGCTCGTGATCGACATCGGCCGCGGCACGACCGATTACGTGCTCTACCGTGAAGGGCACCCGTGGGTCACGGGCGTCCTTCCGCTCGGCGGCGACCATCTCACGAACGACCTCGCACTCGGCCTGCGGCTCACGCCCGCGCACGCAGAGGTGATGAAAGTCCGCCACGGCCACGCGTCGCTCATCACGCGCGACAAGAACGAGAAGGTCTGGCTCAACGGCGACTTCGCGATCGGCGACCGGCACTTCCCGCGGCAGTCGATCGAGCAGATAACCTCGGCACGCATCACCGAGCTCCTCGAGGTTGTTACGAAGCGCCTCGGACCGGAGCTTGACCCCGATCGACTCGGCGCCGGCATCGTGCTCACGGGCGGCAGCTCGCGGCTCGCCGGCATCGAGGACCTCGCGACGCGCATCTTCGGCGTGACCGCACGCCGCGGCGAGAACCCGCCGAATCTCGCCGACGAGTTGCGGGATCCGGAGTTCAGCACCGTGCTCGGTCTGCTTTTCTACGGCCTCAACCAGGCCTCCGAACGCATGCCCGGCGCGCCGCGCCGCAAGCAAAACGTCCTCACCCGCTTCGCCAGACTCTTCGCAACCGCCTGACCCATGTCCGACCAACAACCGGAAAACATTCTGCCGCTGAACCAGGAAATGCTCACCGACCGCGCGATCGCCATCAAGGTGATCGGTGTCGGCGGAGCGGGTTCGAACGCAGTCGACCGCCTGAAGATGGAGAATCTCGGGCGCGTGCAACTCGCCGTGCTCAACACCGACTCGCAAGCGCTCGCCTCGTCGCCCGTGCAGGAGAAACTCCTGCTCGGCGCCGGCGTCACACGCGGGCTCGGCGCAGGCGGAGATCCTGAGCTCGGCCGGCTCGCGGCCGAGGGCGACCGCGAGAAGATCGCGGCGCTCGCCGAAGGGGCGGATCTTGTCTTCATCCTCGCAGGCATGGGCGGTGGCACCGGCAGCGGTGCGTCGCCGGTCGTCGGAGAGATCTTCCGCGAGGCCGGTGCGCTCGTGATCGCGTTCGTCACGATGCCGTTCACCTTCGAGGGCGGCCGCCGGCTCAAGCAGGCCGAGGACGGACTCGCCGAGCTGCGTCGCACCTGCGACGCGGTGATCCCGCTGCCGAACGATATTCTCCTGCAGGAGACTCCCGACCGCACGAGCGTGCTCGATGCGTTCTCGATGGCCGACGAGTGGATCGGCCGCGGTGTGCGCTCGATCTGGGCAATGCTCAACCGCACGGGGCTCATCAACCTCGATTACGCGACGCTCCGGCAGGCGTTTTCGCAGAAGTGCGGGAAGACGCTCTTCGGTCTCGGCGCAGGCGAGGGCGAGAACGCTGTGGCCGACGCGCTCTCGTCGCTCAAGACCTGCCCGCTACTGCACACGCCGGAGTTTTCGCGCAAGGCGGACAGGATCCTTGTGAACATCATCGGGGGCCCCGACCTCGGGCTCGCGCAGGTGAACGAGATGATGGCGGACGTGGCCGACCAGTTCGGTCGCGACGCGCACATCTATCTCGGCGCCGTGATCGACGAGGGCATGAGCGGTCGGATCGAGCTCTGTGTGATCGGCACCTCCGACATCGGGCGCGGTCCCGTGCGGCGCACAGCCGCGCCGGCCCCGAGCCTGGCGATCCAAAACACCCCGGTGCGCGCCTCGGCGGCGGCTCGCAAGGCAGCCGACACGCCGGCACCCGCGGCGAGGCCCACCGCAGCCACGACAGCAGCAGCCGCGGCAGCCGCACGCGCGGCCGCGCGCCAGGACGAGTTCTCCTTCACCGACGGGGATGCCCGCGGGCGCTTCGACAACACCGACCGTTTCCTCTTCGAAGGGCAGGACCTCGACACGCCGACTTACCTGCGAAAGGGGATCAAGGTGCTGCTCTGACATTTGAACGTCGGACTCACCATCGTGCGGCGAGAAGTCTCCCTGGGATTCGGGAGTGAGAAACCTTCGAACGCCTATCGTATCTGGCTGTGTGTCTTTCGAAGGTGCTGGTTGCTGGGAATCGTCATGCTATCCGGCGGAGTGGGCGCGAATGACTCGCCGATTGAGGCGGATGCAGAGCAGAGAATCGCCGAGCTGCGTCAAAAGGTGGATCCGATTGCAGCGTCGCCGGGCGATATCGCAGTCCGGCATGCGGAGCCGTTGCTTACCGAGCTCGTGGATCTGTTGCTCTCCCGGAGCGAGGTGAACGAGGCAAGACGATATCTGGTCCGGCTCTTGCAGGCGAATCCAAGGGCATACCGGTATCAGTTGATCTATGGCGAAATTCTGGCGCGCGAAGGAGCACCGGCTGAACTCGAGTGGCGGGCGAAGCAAGCCGCGGAGAACGCGGAGGATGATTCAATCATCCGAAAGGCTCGTGCACTGGCCGACATGCCGCCACTTGAAGTCGTGCCGCAGCTCGCAGCGGACAATAGGCGCGGCCCGGAATTGATCCTCGTTCCAGTGGGGGACGTGAGTGATGTCTGGTTGTTGGAGCTGCGTGACGCGTTGAGGCTCAAAACCAACAGCACAGTGTCAGTGAGGCGGTCGAGCATGGCGATGCCACCGGCTGACCGCACCGCGGCGGATGCAGTCGTCGCAAATCTTCGGAGGCGCCTGCTCAAAGCGATGGAAACGGATCCGGAACTGACTCGCCGATTGGAGTTCACGGCCGTCACCAAAGCCAAATTGGAATCGGACGACAAGTTGGTGATCAGCGTGGTCCGCCGGATGCTTGAAGCTGACCAAACTGCTTTGGAGGATTTCAATACGCGGTTCGAAGAGTCCAAACAAGGCGGGCAACAATGGCAGGCCAGTCTTCTGCTCAGATGGTTCGACGCCGCAATTACGCCGGCTAAGCGCGGCCAGAAGCGGTTCCTGGCCGTGACATCCGTCGATCTGTATGCTCCAGATACCAACTATCTTTTTGGTTCTGCCCAAATAGGTGGCAAATCGGCGATCATCTCAGCCGCCCGATTCACTGCGGATTTCAACGGCGACACCCCGCATCGACCGAGGTTGATCGAGCGCCTCCTCAAGCAGGCGTTGTCGTCATACGGGCAGATGCTGGGTGTGCCCCGGTGCACGAATCCGGAATGTGCCCGGGCCTATCCGCACAGCCTCGCTGAGCACGATGCCAAGTCCCCAGACTTATGCGCGCAATGCCGCACCGGTTTTGGGATCATGCTTGATGTGGAACTGTAGACCGTCGCGACGGAGAATCCGCCTGCGGGCACGGCGTCGCTTGAGGCCGTATTGACAGGCAGACTGTGTGGCACATTGTGTGGCCGTGCCCACAAACCTTGAGATCGACGACCGGTTGCTCGCGAAAGCCCAGAAGGCGGGCGGACACAAGACCAAGAGAGCCACGGTCAACGAGGCGCTGGCGGAGTATATCCAGCACCGGCAGCAGCGCGAAGTGACGAAGCTCTTCGGCACGGTGGTTTTTGAGCCGGGGTTTGATCACAAGGCCGAGCGGGCCAAGCGATGAAGGTGTTGGCGGACACCCCAGTGTGGTCTGCGGCATTCCGCCGGGCGGACGAAGTCTCGGCCTTGCGTGCGGAACTGGAATGGCTGGTCTCCAACGGAGCGGTGGCCATTCTCGGCCCGATCCGGCAGGAACTCTTGTCGGGCATCAAGGAGCGCGCGCAGTTCGACCAGGTGCGAACCGCCCTGCGCCACTTTCCCGATGTGAACTTTCAAGTGGAGGACTTCGAAACGGCGGCGGAGTATTACAACATCTGCCGGAGCAAAGGAGTGCAGGGTTCGATGACCGACTTCCTCATTTGCGCCGTGGCCGCTCGCACGAGCATGGAGATCTTCACGACGGACGGCGATTTCCAGCATTACAGCAAGCATCTGCCGATTGCGCTTTACGTCAGCGCCGCAGCCTAGACTCATAAGCCGATGTTCGTTGACGAAATCGTTATCAAGGCGCGTGCCGGTGAAGGCGGGCGTGGCTGCGTGAGCTTCCGGCGCGAGAAGTTCGAACCCTTCGGCGGGCCGAATGGCGGCGACGGCGGCAAGGGCGGCGATGTCGTGCTGCTCGGCGACGACGACACGAACAACCTCATCGACTACAAGTTCAAGCCGCACTGGAACGGCGAGCGCGGCGGCCACGGTCGCGGCAAGGACCAGACCGGCAAGGACGGCAAGAACGCCGTGCTGCACATCCCGCTCGGCACAGTCGTCACAAACGAGGAAACCGGCGAGCCGATCGGCGAGATCGTCGAGGACGGGCAACAGCTCGTGCTTTGCCGCGGCGGCAACGGCGGCTGGGGCAACACGCATTTCAAGACCTCGACAAACCGCGCGCCGCGAAAGGCGAACCCCGGTCACCCGGGCGAGGACGGAGTCTTCCGCCTCGTGCTCAAGAGCATCGCGGATGTCGGCCTCGTCGGCTTTCCGAACGCGGGCAAGAGCTCGCTCACGAACCGCATCACGAAGGCACGGCCGAAGATGGCCGCCTATCCGTTTACCACGCTCCAGCCGCAAATCGGCGTCATCGAGTATGAGCGCGAATACAAGCGCGTGCTCCTCGCCGACGTGCCGGGGCTCATCGAGGGCGCAAGCGAGAACAAGGGGCTCGGCCACCGTTTCCTCCGCCATATCGAGCGGTGCAGCCTGTTGCTCCTCCTGATCGACATGGCCGGAGTCGACGGGCGTGATCCGCGCGACGATTATAAACATCTTCTTGACGAGCTCGGCCGCTACGACCCCGCGATGTTGAAGAAGCCGCGACTCGTGGCTGCAAACAAGATGGACCTAGAGGTCGCGGCCGCGAACCTCCGGAAGTTCAAGCGCGCGCGCAAGGTGGACATCGTCGAAATCTCATGTGCGACCGGGGTCGGCATCGACGAGTTGAAGGCCGCGCTGCTCAAGCGCGTGCTGGCCCTGCGGCCGGAAAAAAATGCTTCGCAAGCCGGGTGACAAACTGGATAATAGACTCTCCAAGGATGAACGAATTCCGGCCCCTCATGATGCGCTCGAACCGGCTGCTGGGCGCAAGCCTCGTCGAGCACAGTCTCATCAAGATCGAAGTCCTTGAGCAGGCCAACGAGAGGCTGCTCGAATTGATGTCCTCCGCGGACGACATGCCGGTTTCGATTCTCCAGATTCTGGTCGTGGAAAAGAAGGCGCTCACCGAGCAGCAGATTTTGAATTTTCTGAGCGAGGAGATGGGATTGGGCGTGGTCGACCTCGCGAACTACGATCATCCCGACGAGATCCGCAAGCGGCTCGAAATCGGCGCATGCTGGGCGACATGGACGGTGCCGTTCGACATCGAGGAGGGCGTGAACTTCGTCGCGAGCGCGTTTTACCTCAGCCCGGCGGTGCGCAGCTATTGGGAAGCCGAGCTCACCGGCCCGATCCAATGGTATGCGACGTCGACGGAGAATATCAGCGACTTCCTCGCCAAGCTACAACTCGACCGCGAAAACATCGCCGCGGGCGAAAAGGCAACGACCTGAACCATGCCACTCGGACGCCTCCAGTCGCAGTTGATCGAGAAGCTTGAGGAGATGGGCAAGCTCAACGCCGAGGAGCGCGCCGCGATCATCAATCATCCACAGGAGCTCAACGGCGAGGCGCTCGATCAGGTCCTGCAAAACGACTACAAGCTCACCGCGTTCCAGGTGCTGCTCGCCAAGTCGAAGGCCTACGGCTTGCCGCCGTTCCTCGTGAGCCGCTACCGCATCAACCCCGGCACCTTCGAGCACCTCAAGCGTGACTTCTGCTTGCAGAACATGGTGCTGCCTGTCGGGCAGGTCGGCGACACGGTCATCGTCGCACTCGCGAATCCGTTCGAGCTCAGCGTCTCCGCGAAAATTTCCGAGCTCACCGGCAAGAAGGTCGTGCGCGTGCTCGGCATCGAGCGCGACATCAAGGACAAGCTCGCCGTCGACTCGATCCGCGACCAGCAGCACTTCGCAGATGTCGTCCAGCAGATCGGCGTCGACTACAAGGATGCCGACAAGCAGATCCGCGACGAGGATCTCGCCAACGAGGAGTCCGCGCCGATCATCCAGCTTTCAAACCGGATCATCGAGGACGCCTATCTCGCGGGTGCGAGCGACATCCACATCGAGCCATGGGAGAAGGAACTCGTCGTGCGCTACCGCGTCGACGGCAACTGCCAGGAAAAGCTCCGTCTCCCGATCAAGGTCGCGGGTGCGCTCGTCGCGCGCCTGAAGATCATGTGCAACCTCGACATTGCCGAGCGCCGGCTGCCGCAGGACGGGCGCATCGTCTTCAAGAACTACACGAAGAAGAACATCGACATTGATCTTCGCGTCTCCACCGCGCCGCTCAATCACGGCGAAGGCGTCGTGCTTCGTATCCTCGACAAGCAGAAGTCCACGCTGCCGCTTTCGATGCTCGGATTCTCGCCGGCGAACCTCGCCCGCTACCGCGAGGTGATCCGCCAGCCCTACGGGATGATCCTGCACTGCGGCCCGACCGGCTCCGGCAAGTCGATGACGCTCTACTCGGCGCTCAACGAGATCAGCAACCCAGAGTTGGTCATCCGCACCGCCGAGGACCCGATCGAATACACGCTCGCTGGCATCAACCAGATGCAGATGAACCGGCACATCGGGCTCACGTTTGCCGCGGCGCTGCGCTCGTTCCTGCGGCAGGATCCCGACATCATTCTCGTGGGCGAAATCCGCGACAAGGAAACGGCGAACATCGCCGTCGAAGCGGCGCTCACCGGCCACCTTCTTCTCTCAACGCTGCACACGAACGACGCGCCCAGCACGGTCGCGCGCCTCACCGACATGGGGATCGAGCCGTTCATGATCTCGTCGTCGCTGCTCTGCGTGTGCGCGCAGCGGCTCATGCGCCGCTTGTGCAAGACGTGCCGCATCGGCTACATGCCCGAGGGCCGCGAGGCTGAGATCATGGTCAAAGCCATCGGCTGGAAGGGCAATATCTACCGTCACAATCCGAAGGGCTGCTCGAAGTGCGGAGGCACCGGCTACCGCGGCCGCGTGGGCATCCACGAGTTGATGACAGTTTCCGAGGAACTTGTGACCGCGATCAACAAGGGCCTTGAGACTTCCGAACTCAAGCGCATCGCTGTCAGCAACGGCATGGCGACGCTTCACCAGGACAGCATCCTCAAGGTGAAGGAAGGCATCACAGCGATCGACGAGGCGCTGAGCGTCGTCCCGCAGGACCTTTAGCGCGCGCTTCGCGCGCGGAGTTCGGAGCTGGAAGTTCGAAGATCGAGAAGGTGCCCGCTCCCGGCGCGCCGAAGCGCATGCGCGAAGTCGGACGCTGGCGATCCGTCATGTAGCCCGCTCCGGAAGGAGCGGACATCGCCCGCAAACGGGCTCCTACATCTGAATCGATCCGCCAGCCCCCGCGGCCAAGGCCGTCGGCTCAGAGCAACAGTTGGCGCACCAATTGTTGTCGGCGTGCCCGACACGCGCGACCGGCCTAAGTTTTTTCGGGGGAATCTTGGCTCTGTCCGTTGCGACGGGGTTGGATTTGCTTGGAAAAACGGGCAAAGCTCGGTGCAGACACTATGAGACCCCGACACTGCGTATTGACGCTGTTCGTATTTCTTTCAGTCGCAGCGTTTGCAGCAGTGGAGCCGCTGCAGACGCTCGGCCACCGCTCCGCGCTCGAGGCGCCGGCATGGGTGCGCGACCGCGTTGTCTACGAGGTCAACGTGCGCCAATACTCGGCTGCAGGAACATTTGCCGCTGTCGAGGCCGATCTTCCGCGGATCAAGGAGCTGGGCATCGGCGTGCTGTGGTTCATGCCGATCCATCCGATCGGCGCTGTGAATCGCAAGGGACCGCTCGGCAGCTACTACTCGGTGGCTGACTACCGTGACGTGAATCCGGAGTTCGGCACGCATGAGGACTTCGTGCGGCTCGTCAGGGCCGCACACGATGCGGGCTTCAAGGTAATCATGGACTGGGTGGCGAACCACAGCGCGTGGGACCACTCCTGGACGCAGGAGCATCCGGAGTTCTACGCGAGGAATGCCGAGGGGAACTTCGTGCCGCCGTATGGCTTCGACTGGACGGACGTCATCCAGCTCGACTACACGAACCGCGCGCTCTGGGACGCGATGATCGCCGACATGGAGTTCTGGGTGCAAGAGGCCGGAGTCGACGGATTCCGTTGCGACTACTCGAAGGGAGTGCCCACCGCGTTTTGGGACGAGGCTTCCGCGCGACTGCGCGCGATGAAGCCCGACCTGTTCATGCTCGCGGAATCGGAAACACCGCAGCACCACATCGCGGCGTTTCACGCGTCCTACACTTTCAGCATGATGCATGTGTTCAACGACGTGGCCGCAGGCAAGGCTCCGGTGTCGAAAATCTACGACGAACTCACGCGCAACCGCGTGCGTTTCCCCGTGGGCTCCGCGTTCTTCCGCTACACGACCAATCACGACGAGAACAGCTGGCAGGGCACGGTGTTCGAGCGGCTCGGCGGCGGAGTCGAGACGTTCGCGGTGCTGAGCTTTGTGCTCGACGGAATTCCGCTCATCTACAACGGCCAGGAGGCCGGTCTTGAAAAGCGGCTCGAGTTTTTCGAGCGTGATCCAATCGAGTGGCGCTCGCATCCGCTGGGCGACTTCTACAAAACGCTGTGCTCGCTGAAGGCGAGCCATCCCGCGCTGCGCAACGGCGCACCGATGCGCCGGCTCGCGACGACGGCGCACGAGTCGATCTACGTGGTGTCGCGCACGTCGGACACCGGAAAGGTCGTCGCGATCTGCAATCTGACCGGCAAGGACGCGGAATTCGCCGCGGTGGATCCTGCGTTCGCGGGCAAGTGGACGGACGCGTTCACCGGCGAGACGGTCGAGATTGTGGTTCCGTTCGAGAGCAAGCTTCCCGCGTGGGGATACAGGGTGCTGAAGTCGGCGGAGTGATGGGATGAAGATTGCTGAATGCGGACTGATTCCAATGCAAAGGCTGGGAGTGTAGGTGGCGTTCCGCTGACCAGCCGAATCGCGGCACAGATGCCGGAGTTGCGCGACAAGCGCGCAACCTACAAGGA
>DATKCJ010000371.1:0-22987 GCA_035513275.1 Opitutaceae bacterium | reverse complement strand
ACTCGCCGTTCGGATTTGGCAGAACGACGCGCGCGAGCATCGTCTGGTTGTCCTTCGCGCCGAAGGGCGAGAGGTAGGCGATCGTGCCTTCAGCCTTGGGCATGCCTTCACCACCATCGATCGTCACGCTCTGCCCAATCTTGATTTGAGAGAAGTCCTTCCGGTACACGCTCAGGTCCACCCAGACCGAGCTCAAATCGGCGACGACATAAATGGTTTCGCCGGCCTCCACGAACTCGCCGGCACTCACGTCCTTTTGAATCACCGTGCCCGCTTGCGCCGACTTCACTTCATACGGCTGCAAGCTCTCGTTGCTCTCGACGACCGCCATGACTTCGTCCTCCGCCACCGTGTCGCCGAGCCGCTTGTGGATTTCGCGTGCGATGCCCGGAAATCGCGGGATGACATGCTTCATCTGATCTTCGTTGGCCACGACACGCCCGTGGACTTGGAGCGACTGCTTCAGCTTCGCAGCGCCGACCGGCTCGATGACGATGCCGGCATTTCGCGCGGCCTCCGGCGACATCTGGGTTCGACCTTCATAGGAGTCGTAGCTCCAACGATGCGTCTTCCCACCGCGCGCTGCGACGACCGTCACATCGAACGAGTGCGGCTCGAAAACTTCCAGATCGCCGAGCAAGTAATCGTCACGCGGCTTGAATCCGACCCGGTCCACGCGGCCGCCGAAGCGAAGAAGCTCGATGTTCAGATCGATGCCCGCCGGGTCGAGCGGTTTGCCGGTCTCATAGATGAAAACGCGAAACTCCGGCGGCAGGCCGCGCTCGAAGATGGTCACTTCAACGGCGAAGTCGCCTTCACTCAGCAGGCGTCCACCGTGCGGGCCCTTGGGCACTTCGGCGGCAGCCGGTTCGCCACCGTGACTGCCGGCGGAGGCGCCATGCTCCGCGGGTTTCGCATTGCGCAGCGCATACCATGTGCCTCCGGCACCCGCGATGAGGACTAGAATGACTGCCGTAAGTTGCTTTGTGTTCATGGAAAAGAGAGGTCGGTTGTGTTTCGCGAGCGTGTGAAGTCTAGGGCTGGGCGACGCCCGCCTCGAAAGGCAGGCCCAGGAGTTGTTCGATCTCCGCGACCAGCCGGTGGAACGACGCAGCGGTCCGGATGTGTTCCTGCCTGATCTCAAAAAGCGTTCGCTGCGCGTCGAGCACCTCGAGATACGAATAGCGGCCCTTGGCGTATCCTTCGTTCGCGAGCGCCAGTGCCGCCTCGGCGTGGGGCTGGATTTCGGTCCGCACCCCTTCCATCACGTGCAGCTCGTGAATCATCTCCTCGTACAGGCCGACCAGCACCGCCCCTAGACGAAACTCCGCAGCCTCGCGCTCCGCCTCCGTCCTTCCCAGCAACGCGCGCGCCTCGGCCGCGGCGCCCTCACCGCTATCATGGATGCGCCATGGCATCGAAACGCCGAGGACCAGGGCCAGATCGTCCGGCCCCTCGAAGCGGCGGATTCCGCCGCTCACCGTGATGTTGGGTCTGCGCCGCGCCTCGGCGAGTTGGAGCTCCGCGTCGCGCAGCTTCCTTTCCGAGACCCAGCGCACGACCTCCGGGCTCGTTGCGATTCGGGCGGTCAGCTCGTCGAACGATGGGATCGGCCCGTGCGCAAACAAGTCGGCCTCGGCACGCTCGAACTTCGGATGCGCGCTCCGCCAGCTTGCGGCCAGCACTTTGCGTGCGGCGGTCAGATCGTGCTGAGCTCCCTCGAGCAACACCTCCGCGCGGGAAAGGGCCAGCTCCGCCTTCTTCTCCTCCAGCGCCGATCCACTCCCTGCCGCCATGCGATCCCGAACCGTGCCCAGCGCATTTCGGGACAGCTCGAGGGTCGACTCAGCGAGTTCAACCTCAAGTTGTCTGGCCACGACCTGGATGAACCGTTGGGTCACGTCGCCGAGAAACTCGACACGCTTCAACTCGTAGTCCGACGCCGTGACACCCCGCGCCTGCGATGCAGCCTCCTTGCGCGCATCCTGCTTTCCGCCGAGTTCGATCACCTGACTGAGTTGAAGTGTCGTCTGCGCCCCGCTCACGCCGCTGAACCCGCCCGTGCCTGCAACATCCTCCACATGGAGCGCCACCTCGGGATTGGGTCGCAGTCCGGCCTGCATGATGCGCGCACTGTCGACGCGTGCCTGCCACGCATAGGGCGCGAGCTCCGGGCTCTGCACCAATGCCAGAGCCAGCGCATCGCGAAGCGTGAGAGACCCGGAAGGTTCCGCGACAGGATCAACCGCCGGCTCCCTGACGCCATCGGTCGCGGCATCGTGAGGCGGCAAAGAGTAGGCGCCCGCATCGTCGGGCGCTGGCGTGGTCGCGCAACCAGCCATGAAAAGAAGCATGACGAAAGTGAGAACGCGTGGTGAGAAAATCGGTAGGAAGGTCGCTTTCATTTCAGGAACGATTGCAGGCAGCGCTCGATAACGGAACGCCATGCGCGCAACATAGCGCAACGGCGGCAGAGGCCGGATTTCCGGCCCGGAGTTTCCGATCAGACTGCGAACGTTGGCGCCCGGCTCGGCAACGCGAGCCTCAACGCAAACTGCCAGACCTGCACCGTTCCCGGTGGCGATCCGGTTTCCCGTCTCACAGGCAGGACGGTCTCGGGCCGACGCACTAAAGTCACCGAAGTTGTGGGGAGCGGAAGCGCAATACCACCGAGAGCCATGCTTGAAGGCTCCTTCACCGAAACCTTCGAAGTGTGAATCCTAAAATGACCGTCCGCCGATTCATGCGCGGCGCCCGGGTGATCGGCGTCCGCCTCGTGGTGGATCCACTCGATCGATTCCAACAGCTCATGCGATGTAAGAGGCACCCACATCACAGCGAGCAGCACGGCACACAGCGCCGAGATGCGCCGGAATCTGAACAGGGCCGTGGCTGTCTTTCGCATGGGGCGGAGCCGGCAAATAGACTCCCTCGTCCAGCCGGGTCAAGCCGGAGTTGCGCCAATGAGCGAGTTTAGCCTTGCCGCGCTTTTCCCGCGCAAACCACACTCCGCGCCGGATGTCACGCGGCCTGGCCTACTCCGTATTTGCGCTCACTTCGCTTTTCTTCGCGTGCTTCTTTGTCTGGCCGATCATCCAGATTTTGAAGGGCGGCTTCCTCGACGCCGACGGCGAGCTGACTTTTGCCTACGTCATCGCCGTCCTGTCCGACCCCGTCTACCTGCAGGGTCTCGGCAACTCCTTCCTGATCGCGGTCAACACGACCTCGCTCGCCATCGCGATCGGGCTGCCGCTCGCCTTCCTTTCCGACCGCTTCAACTTCCCCGGCAAGGTCGTGCTGAGCTCGCTCGTCCTCGTGCCGATGATCCTGCCGCCATTTGTCGGCGCGATCGGCATCAAACAGATCTTCGGGCAATACGGCGCGTTCAACGCACTCTTGTGGGAACTCGGCATCCTCGAGCCCGGCTCGACGATCGACTGGTTCGCGGCCGGCGGATTCTGGGGCATCTCGGTCGTGCAGGCGCTCAGCCTCTACCCGATCATCTACCTCAATGCGGTCGCAGCACTCGCCAACATCGATCCCGCGATGGAAGAGGCCGCCGAGAATCTCGGCTGCACGGGCTTCAGGAAATTCTTCCGGATAACGATGCCGCTCATCACGCCCGGCCTCTTCGCCGGCGCGACGATTGTCTTCATCTGGTCGTTCACCGAACTCGGCGTGCCGCTGATCTTCGACTACGCGCGCGTCACGCCGGTGCAGATTTTCTACGGGTTGAAGGACATCGGCGGAAACCCGTTCCCCTACGCGCTCGTCGCGATCATGCTTTTTTCGACCGTGTGCTTCTACGCGATCGGCAAGGGCCTGTTCGGACGCAAGGCCTACGCGATGATGGCGAAGGCAACGTCATCCGGCGGCGCGCGCAATCTGTCCCGCGGTCGCGCGTTGCTTTGCACGCTCGCATTCACGGGCGTCACGCTGATCGCAGTGCTCCCGCACGCCGGCGTCGTTCTCGTGGCGTTCTCCAACGACTGGTACGCCTCCGTCGTTCCGCACACGCTCACGCTCGACAACTTCCGCATCGCGCTAAGCCACGACCTCACGGTCGACGCGATCCGCAACAGCCTCAAATACGCGAGCATCTCGACGATCATCGACGTCGTGCTTGGCATCGCGATCGCCTACGTCGTCGTGCGCACGAAGATCCCCGGCCGGCAGATACTCGACGCGATGGCGATGCTCCCGCTCGCGGTGCCGGGACTCGTGATGGCGTTTGGCTACCTCGCGATGAGCCAGGAGGGCCGCTTCTTCTCCTTCGTCAACCCGGTGGCTGACCCAACGTTTCTGCTGATCGTCGCCTACTCGGTGCGGCGATTGCCATTCGTCGTGCGCGCCGCAGCGGCCGGTTTCCAGCAGACGAGCGAAACGCTCGAGGAAGCAGCTCAGAATCTCGGCTGCCCGCCGCTCAAGGCGACTTTCAAAATCACTCTGCCGCTCATCACCGCGAATCTCATCGCCGGTGCGCTGCTTGCGTTTGCCTTCGCGATGCTCGAGGTGTCCGACTCGCTCATCCTCGCGCAGAAGCAGGTGTTCTACCCGATCACGAAGGCGATCTTCGAGTTGTTCCAATTGCTCGGCGACGGACGCTTCATCGCGTCGGCGCTCGGGGTGTGGGCGATGGCATTCCTCGGCGTGACGATCGTCGCGATGGGCATCCTGCTCGGAAAGAAACTCGGCGCGATTTTCAGAGTGTAGAGGATGGAGCCTTTGGCGAATGGACTCCATTCACAGTGGTTCGATCGACGCGATCGGCAGGAAACTGCTTCGACATGGTCTTCCTGTAGGCCCGGTGCCCTCACCGGGCGCGTCTCACCAACCGCCCGGTGAGGGCACCGTGCCTACATACAGCAATCGCAGTGTTTATTGTAGCCCGCTCCGGAAGGAGCGGGACAAAATCGTGCGCAAGCGTGCCCCTACAAACTGCCGACGCAGGTCGGAGACCTGCGCTACGACGGAGTTCCCTCGGGCACATCGCTGGTAGCCTCGAACCATGCCCCTGCTCCTCATCGTCTCGCTGATCTGGGCGTTTTCGTTTGGGCTCATCAAGCGCCATCTCGGCGGGGTCGACCCGGCGGTAGTCGCGGGCGTGCGCGTGGCGCTCGCGCTGCTCGTGCTGCTGCCGTTTCTGCGCCCGCGGGCGATTCCGGGGCGCGCGGCAGTGCGCCTCGCGGGCGTCGGCGCGCTGCAGTTCGGCGTGATGTATCTGGCCTATCTCACGGCGTTCGAAACGCTGGGCGCCTACGAAATCGCGGTGCTCACGATCCTCACGCCATTCTGGGTGTGTCTGTTCGATGATGCGTTCGGCGGCCGTTTCACTGGGCGCGCCTACCTTGCCGCAGCGGTCGCAGTCGCAGGAACCGCTGTGATCGTCGTGACGAAGGACTTCGATCTCGCCTCGGCAAAAGGCGTCGCGCTCGTGCAAGTGTCGAATGCGTGCTTCGCGCTCGGCCAGGTGTTTTACCGGCGCTGGCGCACGACGTCCGCGACCGGCGTGCGCGACCGCGACGTGTTTGCGTGGCTCTACGCGGGCGCATTGCTCGTCACCGTGCCCCTCGCCGCGCCGTCCGCGGCAGAGACGCTCGGCGCGCTGACCGCGACACAATGTGCCGTGCTCGTCTACCTCGGGGCCCTCGCGTCCGGAATCGGATTCTTCATGTGGAATGTCGGCGCGACGCGCGTGTCCGCGGCGATGCTTTCGGTAATGAACAACGTCAAGGTGCCGCTCGCGGTCGCTTGTTCGCTGCTCTTCTTCGGCGAATCCGCGGAACTGTGGCGACTCCTCGCCGGCGGCGCGCTCATCGCGCTCGCGCTCTGGTTCGCGCGCGATAGAAAGGCCGCAGCATGAGCGCACCTCCGGTCACCAAGCGGGAGATCTTCGGCTGGTGCTGCTTCGACTTCGCGAACTCGTCCTACACCACGGTCATCACGACCGTGGTCTTCGCGCGCTACTTCACCGGCGTGATTGCGAAAGACTCGGATAACCCCGTCTTCCTGTGGGGACTCGCGGGCGCGATCTCCAACATCTTTGTGATCATCCTCGGGCCTTGGCTCGGCGCGCTCGCCGACCGCACGGGGCGCAAGAAGCATTTCCTGATGGCGACCGCGACATGCTGCAGCCTCGCCACGGCTGCGCTCTGGTTCACCGGCGCCGATACTGTCGCACTCGCGCTGGTGCTCGTCGTCTTCTCGCATGTGAACTTCTCGCTCGGCGAAAATTTCAACGCGAGTTTCCTGCCCGAGTTGAGCACGCCAGCCAACGCCGGCAAAGTCAGCGGCTACGGCTGGGCATTCGGTTACTTCGGCGGACTGACGAGTCTCTTCCTCAGTCTTGGGCTTGTGAAGATCGACGTCCGCCTCGTGTTTCCCGCGGTAGGTGCGTTCTTCATCATCGCGGCGATTCCGACGATGCTCCTGCTCAACGAGCGCGCCCCACGCCGCCCCGCGCCGCCGCTCTTCCGGCTCTTCGCGGAGGGATGGCGCGAGACATTCCATTACCTGCGCGTGCTGCCGCAACGTGCCGTGCTCTTCCGATTTCTGCTTTCGTTTTTCGTTTTCATGATGGGCGTGACGTGCGTGGTGCACTTTGCGGGGATCTACGCCAGCCAGGAGTTCGGCTACGATACCGCGGGTGTGATAAAACTCTTCATCTTCCTCCAGCTCAGCGCAGCGGCGGGTGCGTTTCTGTTCGGATTTTTCCAGGACCGATTCGGTTCACTGCCGACGCTCGCGCTTTCGCTCGTGGGCTGGCTCGGCGTCGCCGCGGGCGCGGGCCTGGTGCGAAGTCAGGAGGGATTCTTCGTCGTCGCGCTGCTCGCCGGTGCGGTCATCGGCTCGACGCAGTCCGCGAGCCGCGCACTGATCTCGACGCTCACGCCCGAGGGCGCGCCTGCCGAGACGTTCGGCTACTGGGGATTCTTTGGAAAGTTCGCCGCGATCATCGGGCCGCCCGTGTTTGGTTTCGTTGCCGACGGCTGGGGAATGCGCACCGCGATCTTCGGCACGGGCGTTTATTTTCTTATCGGCCTCGCGATGTTACTCACGATCCGCGTGCCGAAGACTGCGGCGGGGTGAGGGTGCTTGGTTCAGGAGTCCGCTTCTCTGCGGCTGGAAGCCGCAGCCACACAGCCCTCACACTGTCCGGCGAACTGCAGGGGAATTTGATTGCTGCACGATCGCTGGAAAATTGCCTCAATCGTGGCACATTCAGCAGACTGCGATGATCCGGATACCCCTCACCCCGTCTCCTGCCTCCCGCAGGCAGTTCCTTAAACAGAGCGCAGCCGCCGCCTCGCTCCTTCTCCTCGGCCGCGCACCGCTAAGGGCGCAGTTGGAAACTCAGCCTGCACCCACGCGCAAGGTCCGCACTGCGCTCATCGGCATCGGCAACCGCGGCTGGGATCTGGTGCGCTCGTTCGAGGACACCGGGCTCATCGATTGGGTCGCTGCGGCCGACGTCGATTACATGGGCGAACATTGCGCTCAGTCGCGCGAACGC
Organism: Opitutaceae bacterium; assembly: GCA_035513275.1. Classification (GTDB taxonomy): domain Bacteria; phylum Verrucomicrobiota; class Verrucomicrobiia; order Opitutales; family Opitutaceae; genus DATKCJ01. Next base: position 15,474 of record DATKCJ010000371.1, on the reverse strand, counting down.
TTGGCGGGCGTTCCGCTCCACCAGGATTTCCGCGAGTTGCTCGCGACGCACGGCGACGCGATCGAGGCGGTCCTCATCGCCACGCCGGATTTTTCACACACGCCCGTGGCGATCGCCTGCATGGCGGCGGGCAAGCACGTCTTCGTCGAGAAGCCACTCGCGCCAACGTTTCACGAGATCGACCTCCTCATGGAGCAGGCGCGGCGCACCGGAGTCGTCACGCAGATGGGCAACCAGGGCCACTCCGGCGCGAACTACTTTCAGTTCAAGGCGTGGAGCGAGGCCGGCATCATCAAGGATGTCACGCGGATCGACGCTTACATGAACGGCGTTCGCCGCTGGCACGGCTGGAACGTCGATGGCTTCGCGGAGGACGAGGTCGCGCCGCCGACGGTCGATTGGGATCTCTGGCACGCTGGCCGGCCGCTCAAACCCTACAGCCGCAAACTCCACCCGCAGGAGTGGCGCGGCTGGTTTGGCTATGGCAGCGGCGCGCTCGGCGACTGGGCCGCGCACATCCTCGACACCGCACACCGATTCCTCGACCTCGGCATGCCGTCACGCGTCGAGGCTCTTCGGCGCGAAGGACCGAGCGACTTCATTTTCCCGCAGGCTTCGACCTTGCGCTTCAGCGTGCCGGCCCGCGGCGACAAACCCGCCTGCGAAGTTACGTGGTATGATGGCGTGGACAACCTGCCGCCGCTCCCGGCTGAGGACGATCCCGCGGTGAAGCGTCAGTCCGCAGGCAAGTTCCTCTACGGCACCGAGGTGTTCAAGGGCGGCACGCACGAAGCGCCGCTGCGGATAATCCCCGCCGCGCGCATGCAGGAACTCGGGCCCGACCTGCCGAAGATCCCACCGAAATACTCGAACCACTATGCGAACTTCGCGCTCGCGTGCCTCGGGCTCGAGGAGGCGCGCTCGCCGTTCTCTGTGTCGGGACCGCTCTCGCAATTCCTCGCGCTCGGCATCATCGCGCAACAGATCGGTGGCCGGCTCGAGTTCGACCGCGAGAAGCGCGTGTTCACAAACTCCGACGTCGCGAACCGTCTCCTCACCCCACCGCCAACACGCGCGGGGTGGGAGAAATATTGCACGCTGCAGTCGGTAAGAAGCTAACGCGCCTCACTCCGAGAGGCGCGTCTGAGTAGGGCGGTCTCCGACCTGCCAAGACCGCGGGTCAGAGACCCGCGCTACCTTTAAGAGTCACGGCATCACGTGGTTTCCCGCCCTCTCACGGCACCTCGTAGATCTCAAGCAGCACCACGCCCGGCGTGCCGTCGGCGCTGTTCACGTGCACGGTGTAGGCGCCGGGCGTGAACGGCATCATCTTCACCACATCCGCAGTTCCCGGAGGAAGCGGAAACGCGCCCGCCTTGATGAGCGACTCGGCGAGATCGCTTTCGTAGGTCAGGCAGCCGACGCAGGCCGGATAGACGTAGCCGTTTTCATATGGAACTCCATCCTTGTCGAAAATCGCGATCGTCGGATGCGCCACCGGCTCCTCGATGCCGTGATCCGCGAGCGATGGCCCGACTGCTCGGATGATGATCTTCTTCGATCCAGCGCCATCGACGACGAAGCCTGCTACGAATGTCTTCTCTCCTGCGCCGACCTGTGCTCGCGTCGACAGGTTCACCAGCCGTTGCGATGGTTTGACTCCAAGTTGCAGCCACTGAGTTCCCCGGCCTGCCATGTCGGATGCCGTGTAGATCGCACGGTAGCTGCCCGAGTCGCCCGCCGCGACAGCCTGGATGAACAAGGTCCGGTCGGTGGCGCCGGCGAGCGGCGATCCGTTCTTGAACCACTGCACAGGACCGAAGTCCGGTGCGATCACCGTGAGCTTTTCGCCGGCGGCGACAGCCACTCGCGACGGCGGCACGTGGCGGACGCCGAAGTCGATGTCGAGCAGCAGCGTGGTTTCGGCAGCGTTCGTCGCGACTGCAACAGCAAGCGCGAGAGCTGTGGTGAGGGATCGTGTCCAATGGAGTGACTTCATGGCATCCTTATACGGCGAACCACCCGCACCGGATTCAGACACTGTGACAATCGGCATCTTTCGGACCTTTCGCGCCGACTTACGCAGCCGGCAAACGCGGAATGGATGCCGTGCTGCGTGTGCTCGCGCGCGAGGTCGGGCCGCACCATATCACCGTGAACCAGGTCGCACCTGGATGGACGATCTCCGACCAGGACCGCGCGGCGGGCACCGAGATCAACAAAGGCTATTCAGCGAGCGTGCCGCTGGGACGCCGCGGGACCGACGAGGAAGTGGCGAACGTCGTCGCATTCCTCGCATCCGACCTCGCGAGCTTCATCACGGGAGCGTTCGTTCCGGTGTGCGGAGGGAACGTGATGCCGACGATCTGAGATGCGTGCATGCAAGAAGGTAGGGCGGCTATCCTTAGCCGCCCTTGCCTTGGTCCAGGGGAAAGGGCGCTTGAGGATAAGCGCCCCTACCGGGAGATGCTCCGCGATCGATGCACGAGACCGCCGGGGCCACCAGGGATTCCGCTTGCGAGACGATGTCGGCACAAAGCCCGACCCATAAAAAAAGCAGCCGGCGAGGAGTCTCGCCGGCTGCGGATTAGAAGAATTACACTCCTACCAAACCTGTCCGCGGATCTCACCGCCAGGGTAGACTGGCGAGTGGATGTTGAGGTAGACGCCACCAGTGAGCAGTGGCAGCGAAGCGCTCGGCCACACGAGATTGAGAAACTCGCCCGTGAGGTCGTCTCCGACCCGCACATACGAGCCCTCGGGGCCGAGTCCAAGTGTGACTCCAGCATTCATCCCGGCGGGTGCCGTGTGGTAGTGTGAGCCAGTAATCGGGTTCGCGAAGTCCTCGATCTCGATCAGCGTCGAAATCACTTTCGTGCCCGGGTTGTAGGTGATCGCGGCCCACCCGGTGGCGGGGGTGTTGCGCGCCGGCACTTCGTTTGCGCCATTCATTTCGACCCACAACGAGACGTCGTTGGCGATGAGTTGTCCTCGTGTCGCGCCACCGGGATAGGTCGCCGTATGGAAGTTCACATACGTTCCGTTTGAGAGCATCGCCTCAATGTGCTCCGCCGGGACCGTGCCGGTGAAGATCGCGTGCAGATTTTTTCCAGCCGCGCGCCTGTAGGCTGCCTCGCCGCCAAGGCCGACAATCACGGGGCCGTTGACTCCCGCGACCGCCACATGAATGTGCGAGGCGGCGAGCGTCTCATTCACGTTCTTGAGGTTGACGACGAGCTTGAACCAGCCTGTCGCGGGATCGAGTTCGAGGTTAGCCACTCCCCAGGCAGGCGATGCTGTTCCAGGGTTTTCTTGAGCGCCTGTGATCGACGCGTGGAAGGTAACTGTCGCTGCAAAAGCTGGCACAGCCAGCGCGGAAACTAACACAAGCAATCCAATCAATCGTTTCATGGTCTTTGGGGGATATTGGCTGGGGGATTTGTTGCAGCCCGGCCGATCGATGGGGACCGCCCGGACGGGGATGACTAGAGCGTCAATTGAAGTTCTCGCAAATCAGGGGACTCCTTTGCAGCCGGTTAAAGGTAACAGAACCGTTACCTCCCGTGGACCATGGCGCCTTTGCGCGCCCCTGATCGCTCAATTCGGCTGAGGCCGCCGCACCGGGATCAGATCGATGAACGCTGCGCCCAGCAGGTTCTTTGAGAGGTATTGCATGTCGACAAACCCGTAACCATACGCACCCCACTTCGGTCCCCAGGAATTCTTGAAGATGAAGCGGATGTCACCCGTCTTGCCGGTCTCCGACGAGTAGCCGACGACTGTGACTGCGTGTGCATAGTCTTGGATTGGAGGCTGGGTCGAGAGGAGCCCGCCCCTCGCTGCGTCCTGGTGCGGCCAGCGGATCGCAATCACGACCGGCAGGCCGTTGTTCAGCACGTGAACCATGTTGACCGCCATCTCCGACTCATTGGAGCCCGGCACGGCGTAGGGGATGACCGCGCTCCTCTTTCGAGCTTCCGCAATCATTTCCCTCGGCATTTCAACGGCGCCCGTGTCCTCCCCGAAGACCGACTTCATCGCTTCATGCGTCGGAATCCCAAATCTGTTGAGCGCATGGAACACCTCATCGAGCGAAAAGCCGGCGTCGCGGATCACTCCCGCACCGTCGGAGTCGAGCGCCACCGGCGCACGCTCGCCCACGGCCTGCATGGTCGCCCAAATCAGATACTGCTCGGAGTATTTCTCAGGCCGGCCGTTGACTTCGTAGGCCTGCAGTTCGAGTGCGCTCACGACTGCATAGACGGCGCAACTGGGCCTGTTTCCCTGGTCCTTCACAATGAGCTCGAGTTCGCGCAGTCGCGGGCGCATGTCGACTCCCTTGAGTTCGGGGCCAATGCCGAACGATTGCACGATTCTGTCCATCCGCTCCGCACCGTCTTTCACGACCTGCGTAACCACGCGACGGGTCCGCTCTCGCGCCTCGCGGTCCACAACCGCCTGCGCCTGCGTTCGAAGTTGTGCCTCGAACGCCTCCATGTCCTCGGGCACGTATCCGAACGCCTCCTGCAACTCGGGAGAGAGATCCTTGAAAAGGATCTGTGCGATACCGCCGGAATGGCGGACTGTTATCGACGACGGATTCTTCGAGACGACGCGCACGTTCTTGAAGGTCGCTCCCTTCGTCTGCAGCTCGGCGAACTCCTTCGGCGCCTCGGCGAAAGCGGGAATCGCGAATGCGAACGCGAGCGCGGCGAGCGCGATGCGGGTGACGTTTGTTCCCGCCTGTTGTAGGTTGCGCGCTCGCCGCGCAACTCCCTGTTCATGTGGCGCGGCAAGCACGCCACCGACAACTCTTGGGAACGTCAAGGCACTGATCTCACCGCCTCTGTGCATAGTAGTCGTTTATCTTTCCGGCCACGTCCGCGTAGCCGATATCGGCTGCGTAGATGAGCTTGAATTCTGCTATAGCCTTGTCTGCGGCGCCCATGAGCTCATGGCAACGTGCGAGCTGGTAAATGATGTGTTTCTTCGTCTCGTCCATCGCCGAAACCTCGGCGCGGGCCGCCTCGTATTGCACAATCGCAAGGTCGAGGAGTCCCTTGGCTTGGAAACAAGCGCCGAGACCTGCGAGCGCCTGCAGCCGCACCTTTGGTCCGCGTTGTGCCGCCTGGAACTGCGCGATCGCCGCATCGAACTCGTCCGCCTCGTAGTGGAGCGCACCGAGGCGGTAGCGAGCGTCGTGGTCGTTCGGGTAGCGCTCTACCATCGCCCGCGCGCCCGCGAGGCGAAACGCAGCAAGCTCGGCCGCGTGCGCACCCGTCGGATCGCCGCCCGCGTTGATCCGCGCTTCGAGCTCGGCCTCGTGAAGATCGGTCTCGAGCCGCTCGAGCGCCGGGTCGGCGGCGCCGGCGGGAATCGCGCGGGCTTTGCGCAGCCAATCGAGCGCCGCAGCGTGGTTACCGAGTTCGCGGTGCGCTTGGATAGCGTCGCGGATATGATTCAGGTTTCCCGGCTCGCGCGCGGCGCGCGCCTCGGCCTCGGAGAGGAGGCGAAGCGTCATGTCGCCGGTGGCCACGACCTTCGACGCCTGCTCGAGCGAGACGGCCTGCGCCTCGTCCTTGAGTTTGTCGCGATATGAACCCGACGCGGACTGCCAGTTGCCACGGTCGATCGAGTGCGCGACCGATGCGTGTTTGAGGAGTGCCTGAGCCTCGGGATCGACAGAGTTTCGCTTCAGAAGCTCGTCGGCGATCTTCACCGCGTCGCCGTGCCGGCCAGCGGCGACATACGCGTCGCCGAGCGCAAGCAGGTGCTCCCGCGAATCGGGCTGCAGATCACGCACGGTTTCCCACGCGAAGACCGCAGTCTCGTGCAGTCCGAGAGCCGAAGCCGCCTGGCCGAGAAGCTTTTGCGCCGAGACGCTCGTCGGATCGGCGGCGAGCGCCTTCTCGGCGGCATCGAGCGCTTTCATCGGCTCCTTCTTCAGCGCCGACGAGCCGGCCATGATTGCGCCCGCACCCGTCACACCACCGAGCGCCTTCGCGAAAAACCTGTTGCGCGACTTCAGGTGCTGCATCTGCGCGGCGCGAAGGAGCTTGCGCACGGCCAGGCAGCCCGGCTCACGCCCGAGAACGGTTTGCGCCATTTCGATCGCGTATTCAAAGTTGCCGCGGTCCATCGAGATTCGCGCGTTTTCAACGAGTTTCTGCAGGCGCGAATCGAGCTGTTGGACGGTGACCTCCGGCATCGGCGCGAAGATTCCTACCGCGCCCGGGTGCGGTCAATCCCGCACTGGGGCGACAGGTGGGCGCGATGCGCGACTCACGAATCTTTACCCGATCCGGTCGCGACGTATATTGAGACGGGCATGCCCGGAGTGTCGGGCGTGAAGCCCAACCCACATGAGAGAGGATCAATCTACTTTCTGAAGGTCGCGTCCCACAGCTTCGCGCAGCCGGTCCATCCACAGCGCGACTTCCGATTCGTCCGGGCCTTCCACGAGCAACCGGATCTTCGGCTCGGTGCCGGAGTAGCGGACGAGCACGCGGCCGCGGTCGGAGAGCGCGGCTTCGGCATTCTGGATTGCGGCCGTAAGTGTCGCACACGCTTCGATCGGCTGCTTCTCGCGGACGCGAATCGCCTCGGTCCTCTGCGGAAATCGAACGAGCCGCCGGCGCAATTCCGAAAGCGGTCTACCGGACTCGATCATCACACGAATCGATTCGAGGGCACCGATGAGACCGTCGCCCGTCGGCGATACTTGGGAAAACACAAGGTGGCCTGACGACTCGCCGCCGATCACCGCGCCTTCGCGCTCCATCGCGTCTGTCACGTAGCGGTCGCCCACATCACAGCGCACCACGCTCCCGCCCGCGCGGCGCACCGCGGCATCGACGCCGAGATTGCTTTGCACCGTGACGACTAGCTTGCCGCCCGTGAGCGTGCCCCGCTCCAGTGCATGGCATGCGAGGAACGTGAGAATCTCGTCTCCGTCGAGCACCGAGCCCGTCTCGTCGCAAAGGACGAGCCGGTCGCCGTCGCCATCGTGCGCGACGCCGAGTCGCGAGCCGGAAGTCTTCACCAACGCGCCGAGCGCTGCCGGATTCTCGCTGCCGACGCCGGAATTGATGTTCGTGCCGTCGGGCTCGCAACCGATCGAGACCACCTCGGCGCCGAGTGCGCGCAATACAAAGGGCGTCGTGCCGCAAGTGGCACCGTTTGCACCGTCGAATCCGATACGCCAGCCGGCGAGGCATCCCGCAGGGAGCAGCGAGATCATCCGGCGCACATAGGCATCGCCCGCGCTCGTCGCACGGCTCGCGACGCCGGTGGCGACGGCGGACGCGAGATCGTCCGCTGGCAGGATTGACTCGATGCGCAGTTCGGTGAGGTCGTCGAGCTTGGTGCCGGTGGCGTTGAAGAACTTGATGCCGTTGTCGGCGGCAGGATTGTGCGATGCGGTGAGGACGACGCCCAGCGCGGCGCCCGACTCACGCGCGGCGAGGGCGACCGCCGGTGTCGGCAGCACGCCGAGGAGGGAGACGTTCCATCCCGCGGCTAGCAGCCCTTCGCACACCGCGACTTCGAGCGACTCGCCCGACGCGCGCGTGTCGCGGCCGATCACGGCCAGCGGCGCGCTCACTCCGGCGGGATGCATCGTCTTACCGGCGGCAAACGCGAGCCTCCGGAAGAACGCCGGGTTGATGACCGGGCCACCCACACGACCGCGCACGCCATCCGTTCCGAAAAACTCGCGCTTCATGCGACCGCGGCGTCCGGGCCGGCGCCTCCAGGAGGGGTTATCACAATCATGGGCACTTTCGAAAGGACTGTCGGCATCGTTGCGACGTGCAAAGCTAAAACCTCGACACTGCCGCGCGTATCCGGAAGCGTGAAAACAGTTCATGCGCACGACGATTCTGGTGATCCTCCTTGGCATCGCGCTTCCGGCCAGCGCGCAGGAGCCGCCGGATTCCACGCCCAGTCAGCCTGTCATGCCGGCAACGGAGTCGGCGAGACTCACGTGGAGCGATGCCGTGATCCTCGGACTCGTCGAGGGTGTGACGGAGTTTCTGCCGATCTCGTCGACTGGCCACCTGCTCATCGCCAACGAGGCACTCGGGTTGAATGAAAACTACCCGCTCATGCGCGCCGACGGTTCGCCGGTTTGGGTCGAGCCGCCGGGCAGGGACAATCCCGCCGGGGTCCCATTCACGCGCAAGCATGCGGTCGACGCATATACCATCATCATCCAGATCGGGGGCATCGCGGCTGTTGCGTTGCTCTACTGGCCACGGTTGCGCGGCATGACGCTCGGAATCTTCGGCTTCAATCGTGAAGGGCTCGCGCTCGCGCGAAACATTTTCGTGGCACTGTTGCCGGCGGTGCTCATCGGCCTGACGGTCGGCGACTGGATCGAGGAGAACTTGTTCTCCGTCGGTGCTGTGATCGTGGCTCTGGCCGCTGGTGCCGTGCTGATGTTCTGGGTGCAGGCATGGCAGACGCGCAGCTCCTGGCGGATCCATTCCGAGCGCGACGCCGCCGACCTGACGCCCGCCGAGGCGCTGTTCGTCGGGGTCTTCCAATGCGTGGCGTTCTGGCCCGGGACGAGCCGCTCGATGGTGACGATCGTCGCTGGCTATCTCACTGGCCTGTCGCCAGCAAAGGCCGCGGAGTTCAGCTTCCTTCTCGGGCTGCCGACACTGGCCGGCGCGGCTATTCTGAAGGGCTTTAAAACGGGTCCTATCGTGTTCGAGGTCCTCGGCTGGGGGCCGGTCATCCTCGGCTGTCTGGTGGCATTCGTGTCGGCCGCGTTCGCGATCCAGTTTCTGGTTTCAGCGCTGGTCAGGTTCGGGCTGGGGCCGTTCGCGATCTACCGGTTGATTCTGGCGTTGGGGTTGGTCCTGACTTTCGGCATGTAGGCCGTCCAGGAGCCTGGGTGGCAATGCCGGGCGGCAAGCTCCCCAACCCTTTCGGGTTGACGGGAATGGGAAGGAGGGAATCGCTGCTTGACCCCGGATTGGGGCGAACTTTACTCCCAACCTTTCGGGGACCCGGTTGACGGTCCTTGAATCCCTCAACCCAGTTCCCTGATTTCCCATGGCCAATCCGAAACGCAAGCAATCCAAACGCCGCAGTGCCCTCCGCCGCACGGCCAATGCCTTCAAGGCTCCCGAGTTCGCAAAGGACAAGACTGATGGCGGTCTCCACCGCCCCCACCGCGTGAACCCGAAGACGGGCATGTATCGCGGTCGCCAAGTGCTGGACATCGAGGTCTGATCCGCGCCCCTTGGATGCAATAATGGCCGGGACCGCCCCAACCGGTGGCATCATCGCGGTTGACGCGATGGGTAGCGACCTCGGCCCGTCAGAGGTGATCGCCGCGGTGCGCCTGGCCCTCGAGGGGGCCGGCGCGGTGGACAATGTCGTGGTCGTGGGCGACCGCGCAGTCGTCGAGCCCCTACTGAGCTCCGCCGGGCTGAAAAGCGATCCGCGCGTGACTGTCTTCCACGCTTCGGAAGTCATCGAGATGGATGACAAGCCGATGCAGGCGCTCAAGCGCAAGAAGGACGCCTCGATGATCCGTGCGATCGAGCTCGTGAAAGCCGGCCAGGCCCACGCCGTCCTTAGCTGCGGCAACACCGGCGCCCTGATGGCGTGCGCGACTCTGAAGCTCCGACCGCTCGAAGGCATCGACCGCCCTGCCCTCGCTGCCGCGATCCCGCACAAGACCGGCCGGTTCCTCCTGGTCGACGCCGGCGCGAATCCCGAGGCCGACCCCGAGCACCTCCTGCACAACGCCATCCTCGGCTCGAACTACTGCAAGGCGGTCTTCGGAATGAAGGCCCCGCGCGTCGGCCTGCTGACGATCGGCACCGAGGAGGGCAAGGGCAACAAGCGCATCAACGAGGCGCACGAGATGTTCAAGCAGGTCGGCGATCTGCTCCAATACTCCGGGCCGATCGAGGGATTCCACGTTTTTGCAAACCACGTCGATGTCGTCGTGTGCGACGGGTTCACTGGCAACGTCCTGCTCAAGACCTGCGAGTCGCTCGTCGACATGTTCAAGGACGTCCTGAAGGACGAGCTGCGCAAGAATCCCGTCCGCATGGCCGGCGCCCTCCTGAGCTCAGGAGCGTTCAAGGCCGTGAAACGCCGTTTCAGCGCGGAGAACGCCGGGGGCGGTGCACCGCTCCTTGGCTTGAATGGTTACGTTCTGAAAGCCCACGGCTCTAGCGACCGCCTTGCAATGGCCAGCGCCATCCGCTCGGCTGGCGGTCTGGTCAAGTGCGACATGAACCACATGAATGTGGCCGACCTTTCCCTCGCCCATTCACGCCTCGGCGTCCAGGCCGCTTCCATCGCACAAGCCGTCGCTCCCCTCCCACAGCAATGAGCACCACCGGCACGTCAGTCATCTTCGAAGGCACCGGGTCCTACGCCCCAAAACGAGTCGTCACAAACGACGATCTCGCGAAGATCGTGGACACCTCGGATCAGTGGATCGCATCCCGCTCCGGCATCCGCGAGCGCCGCATCGCCGACGAGACCGAGACCAACTCCGAGATGGCCACACGCGCAGCACAGGCCGCCATGGCGGACGCTGGTGTGACCGCCGCCGACATCGACCTCATCATCGTGGGCACATGCACGCCGGATTCGCCCCTACCTGCGGTCGCGGTGCATGTGCAACGCAAGCTCGGCATCAGGAACATCCCAGCCTTCGACGTCGCTGCGGCGTGCAGCGGGTTCCTCTACGCGCTCGACGTGGCCGACGCCATGATCCGCTCCGGCCGCTACAAGCGCGCTCTCATCATCGGCTCGGAGAAATTGTCGTCGATCACTGACTGGACCGACCGCACGACCTGCGTCCTGTTCGGCGACGGTGCGGGCGCGGCCGTGATCGCCGCCCACCCGGAGATGACAGAGGGCGTGATCGGCAGCAGGCTCTACACTGACGGCAACGCCTGCGAGCTCCTCTACGTGCAGTCCGGTGGTTCATCGCGCCCGCCTTCGGCCGAGACAGTCGCAAACCGCGAGCACTTCATCCGGATGCGCGGTCGCGAAGTCTTCAAACTCGCCGTCACCGCGATGGAGGATGCTGCACTCGACATCTGCGAGCGACATGGCGTGAAACCTTCCGACCTCAAGCTGGTCATACCGCACCAGGCGAACCTCCGGATCATCGAGAGCATCGCCGCACGGATGGAGCTCACCAAGGAACAAGTCTACATCAACGTCGATCGCTACGGTAACACCTCCGCCGCATCGATCCCGATCGCGCTCGACGAGGCACGGAAAAACAACCGCATCCAGAGCGGCGACCTCGTGCTTCTCATCGCATTTGGGGCTGGCTTGACGTGGGCGTCCGCCCTTATTCGATGGCATTGATATTCAAATGAGATTCACCTCCTTGCGCATTCTCTTCCTGCTCGCTGCAGGGCTGTTCCCGCTTCTCGCGCGAGGCGAACTTGTTTGGACGGCCGAAACCGGCTGGAGGGTCGAGGGAGGCGTGCTCGCCACGGTCACAGGCACGGAGGCTCGCAACGCCCTCGAACTCATGAACAGGGCCCGCGAAGCCGAGGAGCGAGGCAGCGACAGACGCGCTCTGAGGGCCTACAGGAAGGTCTACAGAAACTACGCCAAGTCCGTCTACGCGTCCGAAGCCTACTTCCGCACGGCGCAGATCCGGCTGGCGCAGAAGCGCTACAAGAAGGCCTTCGAATCACTTCAGCAGATCGTGTTTTTCTACCCGAACTACGAGAAATTCGACCAGGTCCTGGGCCAGCAATACCGCATCGCCACGCTCCTCGCCGAGGGCGCTCGCGGGAAGATCCTCTGGGTGTTGCCGGGGTTCAAGAACCGGAGCCGGTCGATCCTCTTCTATGAGCAGGTCGTGGCCAACGCGCCCTTCAGCGACTACGCGCCCCTCGCCCTCATGAACGTCGCCCGCCTCCACCACCGGCTTGGCGACGACGACGCCGCGATCTACGCGCTCGATCGCGTCATCAATTCCTACTGGGAGAGCGTGCTCACTCCCGACGCCTACCTGCGCCTCGCCAACACGCACGCCTCGCTCGTCGACGGCCCGCTCTACGACCAGGCATCCACGAAGGAAGCCATCACGTTCTACGAGGATTATATGATCCTCTTCCCGGGCGACCTGAACATCAGCGAAGCCGAGAAAGGGCTCGCCGACATGAAAACCGTCCTCGCCCAGAGCAAGCTCAAGATCGGCGACTTCTACTACGACAGGCGCAACAACCTGACAGCGGCGAAGGTGTTCTACAACGAAGCGATCACGACCTACCCCGACTCCGAAGTCTCCGCCAAGGCGCGTGAGAAGCTCGACATCATCGACGCGCGCCTCGCTGCCGCGCCAAAGGCCGAAGACGGCCAGCCTGTCACCGTTCCCGCGCTCAAGAAGCGGAAGTGGTATTGGCCGTTCTGACCGCGGACTAACTCATGCCTCACCGCACGGCAGCTTCGCACAGGCCGCTGGCCGCATCAGCAGTCGCCGCGGCACTCCTCCTCTTCGCGGCAGGGTGCGCTTCCTATCAACTCGGCTCTCCCGCGGAGTTGCAGTTCAGCTCGGTCTTCGTCCCGCCAGTCGTCAACGACACGTTCGTGCCGCAATCTCGCGCTGCCATCACCACGGCCATCCGCGAAGCTTTTGCACGCGACGGCCGCGTCGTCCTCGCCGAATCCGCGGCGGACGCCGACCGTGTTGTCGAAGTGCGCCTCTCGGATTTTTCGCGCGAAATGACGTCGGCCCTGCGCGATGACACCGCTCTCGCACGCAAGTTCGCCCTCACACTCTATGCGGACGTGCGACTCGTCGATCCTGCGACGCCGGACGCCCCTACCGCAACGTCGCGAGTCTCAGTGTCAGTCGACGCTTACACGGATAGCGGCCTCCAGCAGGCCGAGTTTCAAGCCGTGCCGCAACTCGCGGAAAAGCTCGCTGTCGAAGTCGTCCACCGCGTGCTCGACACGTGGTGAAGGCGGAAAGTAGCGCGGTTCTCTGACCCGCGAATCCGGCAGGTCAAAGACCTGCCCTACTGTAGCACCCCTACTTCGAGCCCCCCATACTCTTCCGTGGTTGAACGCCCGCCCGCCGCCTGTTGATTTGGAACTCTCCCGAATGTCACACCCGATCCTTGCACCGTCGCTGCTTGCCGGAAACCACGCCAACCTCGCCGAGGCGGCAGCCGCGGCCGCTTCTTCCGGCGCGCACTGGCTGCACATCGACATCATGGATGGGCATTTCGTGCCCAACCTCACATTCGGCCCAGGGGTCGTCGCCGCACTGCGGCCGCAATCGAAGCTTTTCTTCGACGTGCACCTGATGCTCTCGAATCCCGACAAACACGTCGACGCGTTCCTCGCGGCCGGTGCCGACCTCGTAAGCGTGCACATCGAGCCGGAGTATGATCACGCCGAAGTGCTCGCGCGCATCCGCGCACGCGGCAAGCGGAACGGGCTCGTGCTCAATCCCGGCACGCCCGCTTCCGCGATCGAGCCGTTTCTCGACAAGGTCGACTTGATCCTCGCGATGACCGTTCAGCCCGGCTTCGGCGGCCAGTCGTTTCATCACGAAGTGCTCCCGAAGATCGCGCAGATCAACGCGTGGCGTCGCGACCGCCAGCTCGACATCCGGATCGAGGTCGACGGCGGCGTGGACCTGCAAACCGCACGCCTCTGCCGCGAAGCAGGGGCCGACACGTTTGTAGCCGGCACGGCGTTTTTCGCCGCAGAAGACCGCGCGGCGTTCCGCGCGGCAATCGAGGGATAGTTTGCTTTCAAGTTCGCGACCGCCGTCCCCCGGTGGGTCTCGCCTCAGAATATCCCGCCACCTGGAATGGAACGAGTAGGTATAAGTCAACCATTACTTGACAGCTGGCATTGGTGCTCACGCATGTGAGAAGCGCTACCCTCGCCCTTCTGCTGTCCCGCAGATCGCGGCAGGCTCGCGACCTTCCAACATAGGCCATCTCACTTCCCTGCCGCCTCGCGCGCAATCCGCGCGGCGTTGCGGTAATTTTCGCGGAAGGTCGTCGCGAGTTCCTTTGCAAGTCGCAGCTCCTCGACTTTGTTGCGCGAGTCCAGCACGGCCTTGATCTTCAAACGTGTGACGTCGTAGTTCACCGCCGAGAGATCGCCGAGCGCGGCGAGTGCCTCAGGTGGCATGCCGGCGGCACGAATCGCGTCCCACGCCTCGCGCAGTTCGATGTGCGAATCCATGCACATGAGCCGAATGACGAGCGACATCTCGCGAAACAGTCCGCTCGTCCACTCCGGATGGTAGACAAGCTGCTCCTTCTCATCGAACGGGAAGACCTCCGGGTCCGAGCGCAGCGGCGTGACTTCGGGCGTGTAATAGTCCTTGCGCACCGGCAACCGGCGGAGGGCGAACTTTTCGGGGCCGCCGGGCGTGCCTGTCTTGAAGTTCCAGAGCAGTTGACCTTCCATCGAGAGGACGAACTCGATGAAGTCCACCGCGACATCCCGGCTCGGCGCACCGCGTAGTAGCGCGATCGGGTCGACCGAGTAGACCGAGCCTCCAGGCGGCGTGACGTATTTCAACCGCGTCGAGCCATCGCGACGCGTGACGGCCTCTTCCTGGAAACGTCCATAGAAATCGATGCACATGCCCAGCGCGGCGTTGCCCTGCGCGACGTCGATCGGCGGCTTCTGCGACGAGTCGGTGAAGTAGCGGGCGTTCGCTCCGGCACGCTGGATGATTCCGAGTCCATCGAGCCAGCCCTCGCGCACCGCGCGTGCCTCGCGCTCCTTCGCATCCGGCACCTCGGCCGCGAGTGCGGCGAGCCGCTTCTGAATCTGCTGCTGGATCACCATCTCGAACGCCTTGCCGATCGAACTGCTCTTTGTCGGATCGGCGAGCGCCACTTCGTTGACGAGCGCAGGATTCGTCACATCGACCCAGTGCTCGGGCGGCTCGACGCCGAGTCGTGCGAGCGACTCGCGGTTGTAGAGAATTCCGTAGCTCGAGACTACCGCCCCAATCCAGCGGCCCGCGGGATCCCAATACGGCTCACCTGCGTAGCGTTGTGGAATCACATCGTCGGTGAACCACTCGGGCTTCCGCTGCAGGATTCCCGAGTCGACGAGCCGGCCCGCGCGTGCTTCGCGTTCAAAGTCGTAGCTGCCGCCCCCGAAAAAGATGTCGATGCCGGAGCTCACTTCCGACGCGAGAAATGCACGCCGCGCCGCCTCGCCGACCGTGTCGTCCTCGGGCGTGTCGTCGAGCTTTGCACGCTCGTCGAACATGCCAACGAGAGCTTCTGAGCTCCACGCGCGCCCGAGCTGGCGTTTCCAGAAGACCTCGAAGCTCGTCGTGTATTCCGACCGCAGGAAGCGGACGATTTCGCTCGTGCCGCCGATCACGCGCCAGTCGACAAACACCGAGCGGCCCGTGCGCTCGCGATACCATTTCTGAAAGCCGACGCCGAACTCGTGGCGGATCGCCTCGTTGTGCGGCGTGATGATAAC
>DATKCJ010000370.1:0-7185 GCA_035513275.1 Opitutaceae bacterium | reverse complement strand
AGCGAATGGACCGAAGCCCCACTTCGCGGGAGGGTGCATCTGGTCGAAGAAAGAAGCGAGCGGCGCGCCGGGCTCGTCTCTGCCCGCGCCGACCATGTCGAAGGGATAGAGCGCGTCCCAATCCTGCACGGCAGCGAACGTCGCCAGCACGGGATACAGCTCGCACGCGAAATCGCTCGGCGCGGGGATGTCCACCTCGGTCACGCTGAACGGCTTCCCGGTGACGCGCAGTTGCGCAAGTCCGCCGAACTCGCCGAACCAGCGCGGTGTGGCTTCGCCGATCTGCGACGAATTGTTGATTGTCCACGCGTCTAGGTTCCACACGCCGGTCGGACCGGCGAAATCCGGATGCTGCCAGTAGGCGTGCGCGTCGATGAAGTCGGACTGCTCTTCGCGCACGAGCCCGGCGATGCCGCCGTAGTTTGCCTGCGTGCAAACGATCGGAGCAGTGACGCCGAGATCCTTGCGAAGGTAGTCGATCATCTCCGCGACATAGCGCTGCTCGAGCTCCGAAAGGAAGACGAGCCAGTCGGTCCACTGCGCGGGAGTCGCGTCAGTCGGGATCGGCACTGTGCCCGCGACGGCTGACTGGCCGGGCTGCAAGCCTGCGGTGGCGGAGCCGGACTCGAGGTGAAGGTCCTTCACGCGCACATCGCCCTGCGCGTGGCCGGCGAGAAACGTGAGCCGCGCGCCAACATCGACGATCGAATGCGCGTTGATGACGAAACGAAACGGCGTCCACTCGGTTGTGAGCGGGATCGTCGCGACTAGGCCGAGCGTGCGCCACTTGTCTGTGCGCCAGAGCGGTTCGTCGCGGCCGAGCGCAATCTGAGCGGGTCGCGCGGCGTCGGCGCGTGCGGCGAAGGTGAGCGTGTAGGTTTCGCCGTTCTCCAATTCGAGGCGGTCGAGGAATGCGGCGGATCGCCAGCGCACGCCATCGCCGGGCCCGACGCGGAAGTGTATTGCGGACTGGTCGGCGGGATCGGAAAGAAGCTCGACGGTGTTGCCCGGCTGCGCGTCGGCATGCCAGCGGGAATCCGCGCTGGCGACAGGCGCGCCGATCGGTGGCGCGCCATCAGCCCACGTGGCGGCGAGCGCCGTGTCGTCGGGATACTTTGCGCGCAGCCACTCGTTCCAGAGCGCGACAAGCTCGCCGCGAAACGGCTCGGGAAAGAGATGCAGGTCGCGCCCGACGTCGCGCGTGCGCATGCCGAGGAGCGAGTTCTCGTTGTTGATCTCGACGACCGCGACCGCGGGATCCTCGGCCAGGCTGAGGCCGGTGTAAGGATTCTTCGCGGCGAGGAGCTGGCGCGCGAAGTCCTTCTGCAGGTCGATCATGCGGCGCTGAAAGTAGTCTGCGCGCTTTTGAAACGCGGGAAGTTGCGTCACCGATTCCGCGAATCCGTCCGCTTCGGAGAACGTGCGCGAGACTTTTAGGTTCACGTTCGAGTAGATTCCCTGTGCCTTCAGCTTGGCGACGAGGCGGTGAAGCTTGTCGAGTTGCTCCGCGTCGACGTCGATGCGGCGCGGGTCGTCGGGCGCCCAGATGCTGCCGCGCGTGGCGACGCCCCAGTTGTTGTCGAGGTGGTGGAGTCGCGCGATGTTTATGCCGCCCTCGGCGAGACGGCGGGCCGTGCGCGCAGCGCCCGCGGCGTCGGGAAACGCCTCGGCGGCGCTGAGGTTCGTGCCCCAAAAACGGATGCGGCCGCCGCGCTCGGTGACGAACACGCCGTCGCGCACCACGACGCGGCCAAGCGAACCCGCGGGCTTGTGGTTCAGCTCACTCGTGTCGAGCGCGCTGCCCGGGACGGCGTCGACGTAAGGCCACTCAAACCAACCGGCAGGCGTATCATCGCTGGCCGCGAGGAGCGCGGCGGTGCACAGAAACATTGGTAGGATTCGGGGCGAAAGCATGGCGACAACCTAGCGAAGTCGCGCGGCGCGAATCGAGCATTATGGAATATCCAGAAGAGTAGCCAGCTCCGGAAGCCCCTCGACTCCGCTCGGGTCCCTGAGCATGTCGAAGGGGGGAGCGGGACATGTTAGCAAAGGCGGACCAGACTCTCGGAGTCCCTGCGCTTCTCCGCCTTCGCTGCACTTCGGCGCGACAAGCGCGTAGGGCTACATCAGAAGCGAAATCCGAGTGTAGCCCGCTCCGTGAGGAGCGGGACTAGGAAGTAAGAATTCGGAGCAGAGGTTCGGAGTCCCTGCGCTCACGCGCAGGGCTACAACGGATGCGACACCGGCACCCCCCTACCGCAGGTTCACCGTCACAGTGCCGTCCGACTTCTTAAGCTCCAGAATCGCGCTCATGTTGTCGGCGCTCACGCGATGCGTGCCGAAGAACGCAGGAACTTCGCAGCGGCCGCTTGCGTCGGCCTTGCCCTCCCAGCGCGTCCACCACTCGCCGTAAACGAGGTCGCGGTATGACTTCGCGGCGGGCGTCGGAGTCCAGTCGCTCTTGAAAAGCGACGACGCAGGGATCCAGTTGGAGTTCTCCCAGAACCCCCACATGAGGATGCCTGTCACCGCCGGGCTCGCGAAGCAGATGCGGTAGTAGTCCACGAGGTCCCGAGCTTTCGCTTCCTCCTCGGCGGCTGTCATCACACGTTCCTTGTCTTTCTCGAACACCGACCGCTGGCCGGGCATGTTGAACTCGGTGACGCGAATCGGGAGGTTGAGCTTCTCGAGCGCGACGAGCGAGCGGCGCAGCGCGTTCCGGTCGAACGTCTCCGCGTGGAGGTGACCCTGCACGCCGATGCCGGCGACCGGCACACCCATCGCGACCAATTCGCGGATGTGCGCGATGTAGTCGTTGAGACGCTTGCCGGTGAGGATGTCGTAGTCGTTGAGCCAGAGTTTCGCTTCGGGATCCTCAGCGTGAATCCACTGCGTCATCTCGAGTGTGATGCGCTTGCCGAGGCGGTCGGCGTAGAAGTTGCCGTGGATCATCTCGTTGTTGAGATCGTATTCCACGAACCGGCCGCGGTAGCGCCGGCCGATGTCGCGACCGCGCGCCTCGAGCGTGCTACGGAGCGCTTCGTTGTCCATCGACATGAGCCACGGCTGCACAAACTTCTCGATGCCCCAGTAGATGTTGTGACCGCGAAGGGGGATGCCGTTTGCGTCGGTCCACTCGAGGATGGCGTCGACCGTCGCGTAGTTCACCTTTCCCTGCTCGCGCTCCATCGCGAGCCACTTGAGCGCGTTCTCGGTGACAGCGGAATTGAAGTGCTCGAGGAACACCTCCTTGTAGCGCGCGGCGTCCGCGGGTGGCATCCTGCCGTCAAACGCCTGATTCGCCAGCGCCGCACCAAACCAGAACTCGTGCCGCTCTTGCTCGACCTTGATCGTGGCACCGGGTGCGGCCTCGACGACGATGGTGCCCATCCTGTGCTGCCGGATTGCGGCGGCCGTGGCGTCGGTCGCGGCAACTGCGGTGTTGAGGATGAGGCTGGCCAACAGGGTGCAGCCCAGGATGCGCGAGGCGAACTTCAAGGAAGTGGCGGACAGGGCGAAGCGGTTCATGAGGAACTGGAGTTTGAACACCCAGGCGCGTCCGGGCGAGTGGATTGAGCCCGCACCGGGAGTCTTTCATTCAACTTTGGCATTTCGCCTTTTCGCGGGAGGGTATCCGCGCTTCGATTGCCAGATACGCTTCGCGCAATGCAACCCCGGCCTCGAGCAACATGAAAACACTCCTTCAATCCGCCGCCAGTGTTTGCCTCGTTTACCTGCTTGGCGTCAGCGGGCTCGAAGCCAAGGAACTGCGCACCGTGCAATTGCAAACCGCACTTGGCACCTTGGAGGGCGTGGAAAGCACCGACGGAAGGGTGCGCGCGTTCAAGGGCATTCCATACGCTGCACCGCCGGTCGGCTCGCTTCGCTGGAAGCCACCGCAGCCTGTCCAACGATGGGAGGGCGTTCGACCGGCAATCGAGTTCGGTGCCCGCGCGATGCAGGAGCACATTTGGGATGACATGTTCTTCTTCGATCCCGGACCGAGCGAGGACTGCCTCTACCTCAACGTGTGGACGCCGGCGAAGGACACGTCGGCAAAGCTCCCGGTGATGGTCTGGATCCACGGTGGCGGATTCGTTGCAGGCGCGACCTCGGAGCCGCGCCAGGAGGGCGGGAACCTCTGCATGAAAGGCGTCGTCGTTGTAAGCATGAACTACCGGATGGGCGTCTTCGGATTCATGGCACATCCGGAACTCTCCGCTGAATCGCCGCACGGCGCCTCAGGCAATTACGGCTTGCTCGACATGGTGGCGGCTCTCGAGTGGGTGCGCGACAACATCGCAGGGTTTGGTGGAGATCCGCGCAACGTGACGATCTTCGGCGAGTCCGCCGGTTCGATTGCGGTGAGCGCGTTGATGGTGTCGCCGCTCGCGCAGGGTTTGTTTCACAAGGCGATCGGGCAGAGCGGCGCGATGATCGGTTCGGGACGGGACACCATCAACCTGAAGCAAGGGGAGCAGACGGCGGTGAAGTTCGCCGAAACCCACTTTGGCACAAGCTCCCTTGAGAAACTACGCGCGCTTCCCGCGAACGAGATCCTGGCCACGGTGTGGAAGAACGCGCCTTGGGGGTTTCGCCCGGTTATTGACGGGCATTTCCTTCCGGACGCACCGGCCGCGGTCTACGCCGCGGGGAGGCAATCCCATGTGCCTCTTCTCGCCGGATGGAACCTGGACGAAGGCGGCTTCGAGGGATTCATGCAAGGGAAGGAGCCGACGGCCGAAAACTACAATGCCCGCGCAAGGGAGATGTTCGGCGCAAATGCAGACACGTTTCTGCAAGTCTACCCAGCGAAGTCGCCTGCGGAAGTGAAACGTGCCGCGGCGGACTACGCCGGCGACAGCTTCATCGCGCTGAGCACGTGGAGGTGGATCGAAGTGCACGCGCGGAACGGTGGGTCAGCAGTGTATCGCTATCGCTTCGACCAAGCATCGCCGCTACCAGCCGATGCACCTCACGGCGCCGAGCCAAAGGCGGCGCACTCCTGGGACATTGAGTTTGTCTTCCGCGTGTTGCCGTCGAAGAAGCTGCCGTGGAGACCAGAGGACTTCGCCGTTTCCGAGCGGATGGCATCCTACTGGACGAACTTCGCGAAGACTGGGAATCCGAACGGGCCGGGCCTGCCGGAGTGGCCGGCGTATTCGAGCGAGGCTGAGTATCCGGTGATGCACTTGAAGGCGGACGGCGGAGCGGCTCCCGATCTACACCGCGCGCGCTACGAGTTTCTCGACAGACTCGACACTTTGCCGTGACGCGGGCCATGGAAGCACCCGCGAGAGTCCGCAAAGCCTCGGTGCTGCTGCTCCCGATCATCTATCTCGGTTTCATAAGCATCGGGCTCCCGGATGGCACGCTCGGTGTGGCGTGGCCCGAAATTTATCCGGAGCTCGGGCTGCCGATCGGAATCGCGGGGATGTTGACGCTCGTCGGAACGATCCTCGCGGCGCTCGGCGGCTTCAACAGCGGAAGGATCATCGCGCGATTTCAGACTGGACCGGTCATCATGGTGAGCTGCGCACTGACGGGCGCAGGGCTCCTGATGATTTCGCAGGCTCCGGGTCTTTCGTGGCTGCTTGTCGCATCGCTACTGCTCGGGTTTGGCGCGGGCGCCGTCGATGCCGGGCTGAACGGTTTCGTCGCGCGACATTACTCCGGGCGACACATGAACTGGCTGCACGCATGTTGGGGACTCGGCGCGATGTGCGGGCCTCTGTTGATGGGATATTCGCTCAACACAGATTCTGGATGGCGCGGAGGCTATCTCATCATCGGTTTGATTCAGTTCGGCCTCGTCGTGCTCTTCGTCGCGACACTGCCACTTTGGTCGACGGTGCCGGAGCGGCGTGAGGCGGCGACTCACGAAGGGATTGAAGGTCGCGCTTCATTGTTGCCGGCGAACTCGTTTGCCGGATTCCTTTCCGCTGGTATCTTCGCGCTCTATGTGGCGGTCGAGGCGACGATAGGTCTGTGGGCGGCCACGGTGCTTGTCGTCGGCCGATCGATGGCACCGGCAACGGCGGCGGTGTGTGCCGCGGGCTACTACGGATCGATCATGGCTGGGCGCATCTTGGCGGGTGTGATGGTGGAACGAACAGGAAACCGCGTGCTCACGCGATTCGGCGGATTGCTCGCGCTGGCCGGCTCGGTGCTTTTCTGTTTCTCCGGAACCGCGCCGCTGGCGATGCTCGCGCTTGCGATGGTCGGGCTCGGCTTCGCGCCGATCTACCCGTGCCTCATGCACGAGGTGCCCCAGCGGTTTGCGCCCGATGCGGTGCAGACTGTGATCGGTCGGCAGTCAGGGACTGCCTGCCTCGGCGGCGCGACGATGCCGGCACTCGCAGGACTGGTTGCTCAGAAATCCGTCACAACGATTCCGTGGATCGCCGTCGCGGGGATCGTCGTGCTGATCGTGTCGATCCGCGTGCTCGACCGCAGGAGCTGACAACCTGCCGTTGATCCAAAGTCGTCCCGGCCAGCTTGTAACGTATTACGTTACAAACACCCCGTGGTCCTTCCCCAAGCCGGTTTGTAACGTATTACGTTACAAACTCGTCGCGGGCGCGATTCGTGAACGAGGGACGCGGATCGTGATCGTGCGAATCGGCGTGCTGTTCGCCAGCATCTGCGTGCTCGACCGCAGGAGCTGAGTTCAGGCGAGGCCGAGGCGTTCGAGCACTTCCGGAGGCGGGCCCAGGAACGCGCCGAGCGCCACGTTGCCTGTGTAGCCGATGTCGCGCATGCCCTCGGGCGTCGTGTAGAAGCCGCCGGCGGTGAGGTCGCGGAAGCGCGCGAAGAAGCGGGCGGCGTCCTTGAACTTCGGCACCGCGCGCTCGGTGCTGCACACATCGTCGCAGATTGCGGCTTTGGATCCGGTATCGAGCTCGGCGAATGTTTTCCCGAATCGCCGCTGCGACTCTGCATCGATCCACGCGAGCCCGTCCACGATCGTTGGCCGGTCGCGCTGCTGATCGGGGTAGGGCGCGCTGATCCATTCGTCGATGAAGTCGTGCACGCCGAGATCGGCGGCTGAAGGCGAAATGTCGTCGGCCGGGATGATGATCGCGCAAAGCGCCGCTGCGGTCGCGCGCTGCGCATCAGTGAACGTGAGCGGCCAGAAGTCGCCCGGCTTGTAGGCGCGCATCATGTCGGGATCCGTGCCGTAGC
>DATKCJ010000369.1:0-5772 GCA_035513275.1 Opitutaceae bacterium | reverse complement strand
TCGCGCGCAACGCGCAGCGCACCTGGCGGCAGACGGCCGATCACGACCGGCCGGCCGGGCTTTATGATGCCGGCCTTCTCGACGACGATCTTCTCGACCGTGTCGCCGAGCATCTCGCAGTGGTCGAGCCCGATCGAGGTGATCACCGAGACCTCGGGCGTGACGACGTTGGTGGCGTCGAGCCGGCCGCCGAGCCCGACCTCGAGAATGCCGATGTCGACCTTGCTGCGCGCGAAGTGTAGGAAAGCCGCGCCGGTCATGAACTCGAAGAAGCTCGGAAAGTCGTCGGGGTCTACGGCGCCGAGGCGCTCGGCGTGGGGCTTTAACTCGGCGGTGAACGCCATGATCTCCGCGTCGCTCAGGACCCGGCGGTCGACCTGCACGCGCTCGCCGAGGCGCACGAGGTGCGGCGAGGTGTAGAGCCCCGTGCGCCAGCCCGCGGCGTGGAAGATCGCGTCGACCATCGCGGCGACGGAGCCCTTGCCATTCGTGCCGGCGATGTGGATCGACGGAAACGCGCGCTCCGGATGCCCGAGCGACGCGCAGAGCAGCCGCATCCGGTCGATGCCGAACTTGATGCCCTGCGCCTTCAGCGAGAACAGGTAGTCCTTGGTCGCGGCGAAATCAGATGGCAGGACGGACGTCATGTGCGGAGACGATGTTCCGGCATCGCGCCGAGTGCGCAAGCCGATGCGTCTAGGCACAGAAAATTCAACTTAACCGCGAATGACGCGAATAGACGCGAATGAAGGAACCGGAATTCAGATCGACCTCATGCAGCCACACCTGGCCGAAACGAATCATTTTCACCGCAAATGAACGCGAAGGGACGCGAATGGGAAAAATGCCGTGTTTGAGTATCAGAAGAGATCATTGAAAAGTGAGCTGAAATCGACGTTTCCAAACTTCATTCCGTTCACTCCGAATTCGCGTGTATTCGCGTCCATTCGCGGTTCCCAACAGCTCGGGTCCGCCTCACGCCGCGTTCTTGGGCAGTTTGCCGATGTGGAGCGCCTGCAGCAGGTCGCGCAGGCGGTCGCGCATCTCGAGCCGGCTCACGATCTGGTCGATGAGTCCGTGCTTGAGGAGGAATTCGGATGTCTGGAAACCCTCGGGGAGGGTCTGCTTCGTCGTCTCCTTGATGACGCGCGGCCCGGCGAAGCCGATGAGCGCGCCCGGTTCGGCGATGATGACGTCGCCCAGCGAGGCGAAGCTCGCCATGACGCCGGCCATCGTGGGATTCGTAAGGACGGAAATGTAGGGCAGCCGTTTCTGCGCGTGGCGCGCGAGCGCGGCGCTGGTTTTCGCCATCTGCATGAGGCTGTAGATGCCTTCATACATGCGCGCGCCGCCGGAGCTGGAGATGACGATCGAGGGCACGCCCTTTGCCGTCGCCTCCTCGATGCTGCGGGTGATCTTCTCGCCGACGACCGCGCCCATGCTCGCGCCGAGGAAACGGAAATCCATGCACGCGATCGAAACCGGGATGCCGTGGATGGCGCCGTGGCCGGTGATCACGGCGTCCTTCAGGCCGGTGCTCTTCTGGTATTGCGCGAGCTTTTCCTTGTAGGAGGAGACGCCGGTGAATCCCAGCGGGTCAACCGAGGTGAGGCTCTTGTGCGTTTCCTCAAAACTGCCCTCGTCGAGCAGGAACTTCATGCGCTCGGGCGCGGCGAGCGGGAAATGGTAGCCGCTCTTGGGCACGACCATTTGGTTTTGCTCCAGCTCCTTGAAGTAGACGATGTCGCCGGAGAGCGGATCCTTCGTGAACAGCCCCTTCGGGATGTCCTTCTTCTTGACCGTGACGGTCGAATACTTGGGCTTGCTGAAAAGGGCCATCAGGAATTTGTCGGTTTCGAGTTCGAGCGTCCTATCTCGATCGAGTATCCAAGAATGCTGCGGAGGAGCCTTCCCGATAAATTCCTAAGTCAGCGCTGCGCGCTGAGAAAAACTTGGGCACGGAGTATGGCCGGCACGGAGTGCCGGCTAAGGAATTTGCCGGGGAAGGTCTCCCTTGGACAGTTTGGGCATCGAACATCTGGTTCATCGTTGTTTTCACGTCCGGCAAATTCCTAACCGTGGGCTAGAGTCGCGACATCGAGGTTGTCGAACCCCGCTTTTCGCAGGACGGAAGCGCACGCGTTGAGGGTTGCACCCGTTGTGAAGATGTCATCGACAAGGACGATTCGAGCCCCGGGAGTCAAAGAGCGGCCGGGGGCCATGGCAAAAGCATTCTTGAGGTTGTCCCGGCGGGCGTCGCGGTCGAGCCGGGTCTGAGTCTGGGTGTCGACAATGCGTTGGAGCGCAGGAACAACCCCTGCGCCCTCGGCCGCCCTGGCAAACGCCTCTGCGATCAGGCGAGTTTGGTTGAAACCGCGCTCGCGCTCCTTGCGATGGTGCAGCGGCACGGGCACCAACGTTGCGCCCCGGAGGAAGTCGCGAAACCCGGGCGCCGCGGCAGCGATCCGGGCGATGTCGGCTCCAAGATACTCGCCGCGGTGGTATTTCAAGCGTTGCACGAGGCTGGCCATCGGACCGCGGTAGAGCGCGGCGGTCTTGCCCGCGCGAAACACCGGCACGAGTTCCTCGCAGTGCGGACATGTCCGCTCGCCCGCCATCACGCCCGCGAACGGATACCCGCACGTGTCGCAATGCGGCTGCGCGACCAAGTCGATTCGCGCCGCGCACACGGCGCACAAATGCTCGTAACGCGAATCCTCCACCAGCCGCGCGCAGTGCACACACACCGGCGGGAACAGCACATCGCGCAGTGCCTTGCCCCACCGGGCTCCGGCTCGGGCGTAGCCGCCGAGGTCGCGAGGCGGTCCGCTGGCAGTCACCGGTCTGGCCGCCTCCTTACGTCGGCAGCTACATTCGTATCCAACTTCAGAAACAGGCGCGATCCGCCGTAGCCGACGAGGTCACGAGGCGGTTCGTTCGCAATCACCGGCCAGTCCGCCTCCTCACGTCGGCGGCTACATTCAGCCCCATCGTTCCCGACTAATATTTCACGCGCCACAGGAAAAGCCCTTTCGCCGGCGCGGTCTGCACTTCGTTCGTGCGCGTGCGGCTCTCGAGGATCCGCACCAAGTCGTCGACGCGCAGCTTGCCTAGCCCAACCGCGACGAGAGCGCCGACAAGGCTGCGCACCATCTTGTAGAGAAACCCGTCGGCCTCGGCCACCACGCGCAGCCGCTTGCCGCGACCGACGACGTCGAGTCGCGTAAGGTTGCGCACCGTCGTCTCGCGCTCCTCGCCGCCGAATGCGCTGAACGCCTTGAAATCGTGCCGCCCGCGCAGGGTCGCCGCGGCGCGCCGCATCGCAGCGACATTCAGTGGCCGGCCGATCGACCAGCAGAACGGATCGCGAAACACATCCGCGCGGCCTTGATCGAGATGGTAAATGTAGGTCTTCCCTTTCGCCGAGAACCGCGCGTGGAAATCCGGGCGCGCCGCGCGGATCGCGGTCACCTGGATTCCCGCGGGCAGTCCCGAGCGAAAGGCACGCACGAGCGTCGCGGCACCGTGCGGCCATGCGGCGTCGAAGTGAAAAACCTGCGCGCGCGCGTGCACGCCCGCATCAGTGCGGCCGCTGCCGTGAATTCGCGTTGGCGCGCCGAGCACAGTCGCGAGCCGGCGCTCGATAAAGTCCTGCACGGAGTTTCCATCCTTCTGGCTCTGCCAGCCGCCGATCCCTGTGCCGTTGTAGGCGCAGACGGCCCGCCAGCGACGCGTTCCTTCAGGCGGCTTTCTCACAAGCAGCGTGTCAGGCTTCGAGTTTGGGAATTGATTTTTGCTCACAGGTCCGCGCGAAACCGGATGCACCCGCACAGGCAGGCTGCTAAGGCAGCGCTCCGCACTGCAAGTTTCAAAGAAACTGGATCGATATCGGCACGAAGTGCCGACTTAGCAGCCTGTCGAGAAGAAGCGTCCGCCATCTCGCCGCATGTTCGAACTGGATGCGCTGCAATCACAGGGGTCCGGCAGGCTGCTCGGGCGCCTCCGGCAGCGGCGGAGGAAAACGCTGATCGAGGTAATCCTGCAAGATCAGCGCCGCGGCGCGCGAGTCGACTAGACCCGAGTCGCGTAGGCCACGGCGGTCTTTCGGCGCGATGCTCGCCTCGGCGATGCTCGACGTGAGCCGCTCGTCGACGAAGTGCACGGGCATGCCAAGCTTCGCGTGCAGGCGCGCGGCAAACGCCTCGGCCGCCTGGGCGGACGGACCTTTCGAGCCGTCCATGTTGAGCGGCAGGCCGATGACGAGTTCGTTGATACGCCGCACCCGAATCACTTCCGCGATCGCTCCGACCTGCGCAGCCAGATCATCGCTGAGCACTGCCGGAATCGGCGACGCGATGCCGAGCTCGTCGCCTGTGGCGAGGCCGATTCGCTTTGTGCCGTGATCGATGCCGAGAAAACGCATCGTAATTCTGCCGCTGCTAGAGCAGGCCGCGCAACTCGGGGTTGGCCTCGACGCGCTTGAGCAGCGCCTTGATCTCCTCGGCGCGCGCCTTCGGGCAGACGAGCGTGGCGTCGGGCGTGTGGACGACGATGAGGTCCTCCGTGCCGAGCACCGTGACAAGATGGTCGCCCGTAGAGACAACAAGGTTGCCCGCGCCCTGCTCGACCAGGCCGCTGCCGAGCACGACGTTTCCAGCATCGTCGGATCCAAAATGCCGCGTGATCGCAGGCCACGAGCCAACGTCGTCCCAATCGAAGCTCGCCGGGAGGACGCGGCAGTTGCGCGCCTTCTCCATAATCGCGTAGTCGACGGAAATTTTCGGAATGGCCGGGTAGAGCCGCTCGAGCAGTCCGTCGAGCGCCTCGCCGCGCGCGAGCCCTGCGGCGACTTCGCCAAGCCCCTCCCACACGGTGGGGGCGTGCTCCGCAAACGCAGCCGTCACAACAGGCGCGCGCCACACGAACATGCCGGCGTTCCAAAAATAGTCGCCCGACTCGAGGTATTTGATCGCGACGGCGCGCGTCGGCTTCTCGACGAATCGCGTCAAGACATGCACGGCGCGTCCGAGAGCGGGCTCCACCGGCTCACCGCGCTGGATGTAGCCGAAGCCGGATGCGGGCTCCGTGGGCCGGATCCCCAGCGTGACGAGCGAGTCCTCGCGCTCGGCGACAACGAACGCCGCCTCCAGGTTGGTCCGATATTCGGCGGCGTCGTGGATCACATGATCCGCGGGGAGCATCGCGAACGCCGCGTCCGGCGTGCGCGCGGCCACGAGCACAGCGGCGAGGCCCGTCGCCGCGGCGGTATCCCGTCCGACCGGCTCGGCGATGATGTTCGCCGCGGGGAGCATCGCCGCGACCTCGCGCACCGCCGCTTCCTGATGCCGGTTTGTGATGACAAGGATGTTCTCCAGCGCGATCAGCGGCTGGAGCCGCGCGATCGTCTGCGCGAGAAGCGGCTTGTCGCCGACGATCGGAAGCAGGTGCTTGGGTTTCGCATGTCGGCTCTGCGGCCAGAAGCGCTCACCGCGCCCGCCGGCCATGATCACCGCGAATCGATTCGACATGGGAAGAGCCTCCCAAGCGTCAAACCACGGTCAACCGCGAACTTGGCGGGGGACGAGCAGCGCTGCTCGACTCGTAGCGCGGGTCTATTGACCCGCGTCGGCAGGTCAGAGACCTGCCCTACGGTTCCACGGGTTGCATTTTTGCACTCACGGGCGACACTTTCAGCCCGACACATGGAAGAAGAATCCAAAGTCAAAGTCCTCTCGCCCGCCGAACTCGCGCGCTACAGCCGGCACATCCTGC
>DATKCJ010000368.1:0-3642 GCA_035513275.1 Opitutaceae bacterium | reverse complement strand
CTTTATGGTGAGTCCGTCCGGGCAGCCCGGGAATCCCGGCCCGTTCGCACTGTCTGAAACGGTTCGTGGTGGATGCGGGCGGCGGGCTGGGCAGAATCGTGGGTGAGCGCGAGGCTGTGAAATCACCCCCGGCCGCGCGTTTGAAACGCCCCACCCCATGAGCCAGATCTTGCGAGCTGTGTGCCTCCTCGCTGCCTATGCGGCACTGCCGTTGCACATCTTCGCCGACTACCCCAACCCACTCATCAAGCAGCGTGCCGATCCGCACATCCTGCGTCACACGGACGGCTACTACTATTTCATGGGCACCGTGCCCGAATACGACCGGCTCGTCCTGCGACGCGCGAAGACGATCGCGGACCTCGCGTCGGCGGAAGAGAAGGTCGTCTGGCGCAAGCACGAGACCGGCATCATGGGCGCGCACATCTGGGCGCCGGAGATCCACCAACTCGACGGCAGATGGTTCATTTACTTCGCCGCGGGCGAGACTGAGAAAATCTGGAACATCCGGATCTACGTGCTCGAAAACGCGTCCGCCAATCCGCTCGAGGGCGAGTGGATCGAACGCGGGCAGATCGACACGGGTTGGGAGTCTTTCGCGCTCGATGCGTCGATCCTAGAGCATCGCGGCTCGCGGTATCTGCTGTGGGCGCAGCAGCAACCCGGCATCAAGGGCAACACGAACCTCTACATCGCCGAGATGGACTCGCCGCTCTCGATCAAGAAGCCGGCGGTCTTGCTCTCGAATCCCGAGTATCCCTGGGAACAGGTGCGCTATTGGGTTAACGAGGGGCCCGTCGTCCTCAAGAAAAACGGCCGCCTCTTCCTCACCTACTCCGCCGCGGGCACGGGCCCGGAATATTGCGTCGGCATGCTCACCGCGAATGAGGATGCGAACCTTCTCGATCCGAAGTCGTGGACGAAATCGCCGGAGCCCGTGTTCAAGACCAGCGAGGAGAACGGGATCTTCGGTCCGGGCCATCACTGCTTCACCGTCGCCGAGGACGGCGAGACCGATCTCATCGTCTACCACGCGCGCGACTACCGCGAGATCGTCGGCGACCCGCTGCGCGATCCCAACCGCCACACGCGGGTGCAGGCCGTGAAGTGGCGCGCCGACGGCACACCGGATTTCGGCGTGCCCGTGCGCGCAACACGGTAAACCCGCCGTCGCGCCAGCCATGTTCCAGTTGATCACTTTCCTGGGGCTCACCGCCGCAGTCGCGATCATCACGTGGTTGCATTGTCGCAAGGCCGGCCGGCGTGGCGCGGACACGAAAGAGTTTTTTCTCGCGGGCAGCGGGCTCAACTGGGTGTTCGTCGCCGGCTCGCTCACGCTCACGAATATCAACACCGACACACTCGTCGGCTGGAACGGCAACCAGATGCTGCTCGTGCTCTGGTGGGAACTCTTCGGAGTCGTCGGCCTGCTGCTTCTCGCCCACATCTTTCTCCCGGTTTACTACAAGCACGGCTGCACGACCGTCACCGAGTTGCTCGAGCGTCGCTACGGGAGCGGCTCGCTTCGTGCAACGGTCGCGACGCTGTTCCTGCTCGGCAACGTCTTCGTGTTCCTGCCGATCATGCTCTACACGAGTTCGCTGTTCTTGCGCGCGTTGTTCGACCTGGACATCCCGCTGCTCACGATCGCCACACTCACAGCAATCGTTGGAGCGGCCTATGCGATTTTCGGTGGACTGCGCGCCGTCGCGATCTCCGACACTTACAGCGGCGTCCTGCTTTTCGGCATGGCGTTGCTGGTTTCGTTTCTCGCGCTGGATCGCGTGGGCTGGAGTTTCGACGCCGTGCCCGCCGAGCGCCTCACGATGATCGGCGGCAACGAGTCGCTCGTGCCGTGGCCAATCCTCATCACGGGCATGGTCCTTTGGCAGCTCTACTATTGGAGCACGAACCAGACGATCACCCAGCGCGCGCTCGCGGCGACTTCGCTGAAGGAGGCGCAGCGCGGTTGCTACGCGGCGGCGGCTATCCGCGCAACGATTGTCCCGGTGATCGTGATCGTCCCCGGGCTGTGCGCCTACCAACTTCACGGCCCGCTCGGCGACACGACCTATGGCACGATCGTGCGCGAGGTGCTGCCCGCGGGATTGTCCGGCGCGTTTGCCGCAGCGATGGTTGCCGCGACGATAACGAGCTTCAACTCCACGCTCAACAGCTCCGCCGCGCTCTACGTGTGCGATCTGCACCTGCGGTATTTCAATCCGTCCGCGTCCGTGCGGCGCCTGAGTGTCGTCACGTCGGTCCTCTTCGCTCTCCTCGGAATCGCGCTCGTTCCAGCATACGTCGGCGCCGAGAGCATCATCCAGCTCATCCAGGAGCTGATCGGTGTCTTCAGCATTCCGATCCTCTCCGCATTTGTGATCGGGCTGATGTTCGACCGGATCGATGCCCGAGCCGTGATTGCCACGCTCGTCTTCGGCGCTCTGGCGTATTGGGCCGGCACCTCCGGCTGGGGGATGCTGCACGATGCGCGTCCGGAATCGATCGCGCGCCCGTGGCACTTCGTCCACGTCGGCGCTGTCGTCCTCATTCTCAACATATCGTTCGCGCTGTGCGTCAACCGGTTCGTGTTCGGTCGTCGCGCGGTCCTGCGCCGCTCACTCCTGCAGGTCGACCCTTCACCTCAAATCTGAATTCCCCCGATGAATGCCAAGACCGCAAAGCTTCTGATCGCCGCAATCCTCCTTGCCGAGATCGCCTGTCTGCCCGCCGCGGCGCAGATGGGCCGGCGCTTCCCGTCGGAAAGGAAGGTTGTGCCCGATCCAGTGACTGGCGTGCCGCTCACTTTTCTCACGAGCACACCTGCCGGCGACTCGAAGATCTATCCAACCCATCCGCAATGGACCTCCGACGGCAAGTGGGTTGTCTTCCGCTCGCGGCGAGTCCCCGGTCAGGCCATGGCGGTAAACGAGGAGAGCGGCGACATCGTGCAGGTCACAGAGACTGGCTACCGCGGCGCGCTCTGCATCGCGCAGAAATCGATGCGGCTCTTCTTCACGCGGCCGATCGATCACGCGACGCGCAATCAAGAGGCGCCTGGCGGCGGGCGCGGCGACAGCACACCCCTTGAAGTCGTCGCCGTCGATCTCGCGCGACTCTTCGCCGACAGCGAGGCCGGCACTCTGAAACCTGCGGCGAGTTACGAGACCGTGTTTGGCACGATCCCGATCGAGATCGGAGGCGCAGGTGAACTCGCGCTCGATGCCGATGAGCAGGTCGTCTATTTCCGCATGCTCAAGGAGGCCGCGGCGAAGCATCTCCCCGAAGGCACCGCGATCGAGTCGAACTTCGGCCCGCGCAACATGGGCGCGGGTCCAACCGGCGTGGCGAAGATGGATTTGAAAACTGGCGAAGTGACGCCCGTCGTCGCCGTGCCGTTCCAAGTCGGCCACATCCAGTCGAACCCCTGGGTGCCCGGCGAAATCGTGTTCTGCTGGGAGACAGGCGGAAAGGCGCCGCAGCGCACGTGGACGGTGAAGGCCGACGGCACCGGACTGCGGCCGTTGTTTCCCGAAAACGAATTCGACTGGGTCACGCACGAAGCCGTCACGGGACGCGACGAGGTCGCGATCGCGATCCTCGGGCACCGCGATGTCGGCGTGGACGACGAGTGGGGCAAGG
>DATKCJ010000367.1:0-6163 GCA_035513275.1 Opitutaceae bacterium | reverse complement strand
ACGCCCGACTCCGAACGTCGGGCGTAAAGCCTGACCCACGTTCGGATCGAAGACACCAATTTCCCCTCACTCCGCCGGCGCGGGTGCGGCCGGCCGGCCGCTCGCCTTTGCAAAGACCATCTTGCCGCCGGCTGACGGGAGGACGCTGACGACTTCCGCGGTCACGCGCTTGCCGATGAGACCGCGACCGTCGGCGATGACGACCATCGAGCCGTCCTCAAGGTAGCCGACGCCCTGCCCTTCTTCCTTGCCGGGCTTCACGATGTCCACCTCGACTGTCTCGCCGAGCGTGAGCTCTGGCCGGACCGCGCGCGCGAGGCTGTTGAGATTGAGCCAGACGACTCCCTGAAACTGCGCCATCTGCGCAAGGCTGTAGTCCATCGTCAGGAGCTTGGCCTTCATCGACTGCGCGATGAACACGAGCTTGGCGTCCATCTCCTGCCGGTTCGATACCTCGCTGTCGTGGATCTTGAGATCGAGCGTCGTGATCTTGCGCAATGCGTTGAGCGTTTCGAGGCCGCGCCGACCGCGAGCCCGTCGCACCGGATCGGTCGAGTCGGCGACCCGCTGCAGCTCCGAAAGAATGAAGCGAGGGATGATGAGGCCGCCGCTCACGAACTGTGTCTCGCAGATCTTCGCGATGCGGCCGTCGATCAATGTGCTCGCGTCGAGCACGATCATCGGCACGTCCGTCTCCTGCCGGACGAAGCGCACATACGGAATCACGAAGTTGAAGTCGTCCTTGCCGCGCAGCGCGATGACGGCGCCGAGGTAGCAGCACACGACAAACATGATCAGCCGGGCGAGGAACAGGGTGCCGGGATCGCCGGTGTTGAAGAGGGGCGAGACCGAAAGGAGAAACGACACGATCGTGCCCATCGCGATTCCGAATGTCAGTGCGGTGAGCCCGCGCAGCGAGAAGCCCTTGATCGAGATATCGACGAGGATCACGAGGGTGCCGATCAGCAGCCCAACGATAACGCTGCGCACCTGGTTGTCTTGCCAATCCGGGTTGACGTAGGCGAGCAAGAGGCTGCCTGTGACGCACAGAACGAGGAAAAAGACCCGGATGATGAGAAGCGGTTTGTTACCCATGTCTGTGAAGTTTTTGAGTCAGCCGAATACGGCGAATAATACAAGAGGAAGTAGGATTCCGACGGCCGTGAGCAGGTAGAGCCAGAAAATCGCCCTTCGCGCTTTAACTCTGTCGGCCGGGGTATCCTTCACTGCGAGGATACAACACCGGAAGTCTGCCCCGTTTTCCATCCTTTTCCCGGAGAGTCGCTCGCTGGCAGGCAGCCCGGCGCAAATTCACGTCGCCAAGCCAGCGCGCCGGCTTTCTCCTGAATCGTGAAAAGCTGCTGGCTTGTAAAACAGGAACCGGACTCCTACCCCTTCGAGCAATTTGCCCGCGAGAAGGAGACGCAGTGGGAAGGCGTGAGGAATTTTCAGGCGCGAAACAACCTGCGCGCGATGCGCCGCGGCGATCCAGTGCTCTACTATGCCAGCGGCGAGCTCAAGGCCGTCGTCGGCACGGCGACCGTCGCAAGCTCGCCGGTGCCCGATGCCAGCGCGACCGAAGGCGATTGGACAAGCGTCAAGCTCCGCGCCGGCAAGACGCTGCCACGCCCTGTCACGCTTGCCGAGATCAAGGCCGTCCCTGCACTCGCCGACATGGTGCTCGTGCGCAACAGCCGCCTTTCCGTGATGCCGGTCACGCCCGCGCAATACGAGGCGATCATCGCGATGGGGAAGAAGGCCAAGTAGCGCGGGTCTTCCCCCTTCGCTCTTCGAGCTACGGAGGACAGACCGACCCGCGAGATTTGGCAGGTCGGAGACCTGCCCAACCCCAGCGCTCCTCACCTTGCCTCGATCACAAATCGAAACCCCGTCGCACGGCTGCGGTCGTTGCGTGCACGCATCTCGATTGGCAACGGTCCGCTCGCGTCAGGCACGTCGTTGAACGAACCGCCGGCGACGGGCGCACTTTCTCCGCCGACAGCGCCTGCAGCGTCGAGCCACTCCGAGACGTTGCCGAGAAGATCCGAAAAGCCACGAGGATTTGCAGCGCCGTCCGACACGCTCCGTGGTCGCAAGTCGGACACGGGCGGCCGCCACACGAGCCCGTCGGGCGACTCACTCGCGTCGTCGCCGACTGCCGCGCGAAACTCGTTCTCCGAGGGCAGACGCACAGTCTGCCCGACGATCCAGGAAAGCCGGCGGCAGAAATCCGCTGCGTCGTGCCATGATACCGAGTCGACAGGATATTGCTGGCCGGCGGCGCGGCTGGGATTTGAGCTCATCACGCTTTCGTAGAGAATCTGCGGCACCTCTGTGCGAAACATCATCACGCTCCCGATCCCCGGAACCGGCGCAACGCGCTCGCGCACTTGCGCGACAGTGGCCGCCAGCGTCTCGCGGACTGTCGTGAGGTAGTCGAACTTCAATCTCAGCCCTGGATCCGCCTGGCGACTCCGCGGGTAACGCGACGCGAGCTCGTCCATCGCGGCGCCGCCCTCCGCGATCTTCGATAGTGCCGCCGTCACATCTCCGGCCGCGAGCAACGCCGTCAATTCGCGGTCGATGCCCGCGATTCGCTCGGTCAACGTGGCGCCGAGCGCTGTCTGCCGCTCGATCTCAAGCAAATCAAGGCGCTCGGTGGAAACGTGCCGGCTGCGTGGCGAATCGGTGTTGATCGCGCGCTGCAACGCCGCCGCCTCGCCAAAGAGCGTCGCGGCATCCACCACCCGGCCGCGAGCCGCGGCGTCTGTCGCCTGCCGCTGCAGCCCGGCGATCTCTTCCGCGTGCGGCTCGGACGCGAGTGTGTCGATCTCGATGTCGATCCGGTCGAGGCTGACGAGGTCGGCGTGTCGCACGCGCGGAAACTCGCGGTTGATTCGCGCCTGGGTCTCACGCGCGCTGCGCCATGCGGCGAGAGCCTCGTCGCGTCGTCCCGCCGCCGCTGCCTCGCCGGCCTTCGCGATCGATGCGGCCAGTTCGATAGCGAACGGCTCCACGCGCAGCGCTTCGACCTCATGCGCGAGCTGGCTCTCGCGTGGCAGGTCGCGGTATTCGGCCCGCGGGTGCCCACGGTTGAGCTCGCGCTGTGCCTCGAGTGCCACCTCGAGTTTTGGAAGCGCTCCAGCACTCCGACCCGCATCGATGTCGATCCGCGCCGCGCCTTCGGCCTCGCGGCTGGTCGTCGCGAGCTGCCGGGCGCGCGCTGTTTCGAAGGTCGCCTCCATCTGCCGGAGGCGCGCGATCTGCACGGGGTCGTTGCCGCCGATGGCGCGCATCCAGTTGCGCTGGTTTTCGACCGCCTTCCCGAGCAGTGCGATGTCTTCCGAGGTCGGATCGCGAACAGCGGCGATCGAGAGATACTCGTTCTCGAGCGCCTTGCCTGAAGCGAACATTTCGAGAAGCGCCGGGTCGTCCGTCGCACGGTCGCGATTCCCGTCGGCCCACCACCAAGTGACTCCCGCCAGGATGCCGGCACCGAGCACCAGGACGAAGGCGAGCACAAGCGGGCGGTCCTCGATCAGCCCGAAGAGCGGATGCCGTCTGCGTCGGAAAGGCATAGGGAGACCCGCGAGGAAACCGCAGCCGGCGGAAAACGCAACGCGGGGGTGACGTTGCAGTTTGTGTGGACTTTCGACAGCTCGAGGGCTTGGGCCAAGGGGCGCGCTGACGTAGGGCAGGTCTCCGACCTGCCGACGCGGGTCAATAGACCCGCGCAACTTCGGACCTCCCTGCGCACTGGACAACCCCGGCCGATAACCTTTTCTCAATCACGTGGTGCAATCACTCGCAATCCTCGCCCCGGGACTCCTGGGTGCCTCCGTCGCCCGCGCTGCACGCAAACGCGGCGCGGCCAGTCGCATTGTCGTTTGGGCCCGCCGGCCCGAGGTGCGCGTGAAACTCGAGGCGACCGGTTGGTTCGAAAGCGTGGCCGCGACGGCTGCCGAAGCGGTCCGAGGCGCAAACCTCGTGGTGATCTGCGCCCCCGTTCCCGCCATCCCGGATCTGGCCGTGGATATCCGGGACTTTCTTGAACCGGGCGCGGTTGTCACCGATGTCGGCAGCGTAAAGGCTGCGATGTGCCGCCGAATCCAGCACGACTACGCAGAGGCGCCGGCGCACTTCGTGGGAGCGCACCCGATGGCCGGATCCGAAAAAACCGGTCACGAGCACTCGAGCGACGAACTCTTCACAGGACGCGCGGTATTTGTGACTCCGCTTCCTGAATCTTCGCAGCCCGCGACAGACCGCGTGGTGCGTTTCTGGTCGGCGCTCGGCGGCGAAGTTGTCACGTGCCACCCCGACAAGCACGACGAGATCGTAGCGAATGTGAGCCATCTGCCGCAGCTTCTCGCGTCGGCGCTTTGCAGTTTCCTTTCGACGCGCGATGCCTCGTGGCGCAACTACGCGGGCAACGGACTGCGCGACACTACGCGTATCGCAGGCAGCGACCCGGCGCTTTGGCGCGGCATTCTCCAGGAGAACCGGCACGAAGTCATGCGCGCTCTCTCCGGCATGCAGGACGAGTTGCAGGCGATCCAAGCCGCAATGGCGAACGGCGACTACCTCGAGGTGCTCAACCGGCTCGAACGCGGCAACGCCTACCGTCAGTCCATGCGTCCCGGGAAAGGCGAGGCGTGACCGATCCGCTTCCGATTCTCCCTTTCCGCCGTCACGCGGCGGCGCGGGCACGAGTCCCGGGCTCGAAGAGCCTCACCAACCGCGGGCTGATCTTTGCGGCGATGTGTGCGGAGCGTGTTGAGTTGCGCGGCGCGCTCTTTGGCGACGACACCTCGGTCCTCTGCGATGCGCTGCGCGCTCTCGGTTTGCAGGTCGAGGCAGACGCCGGCGCGCACACAATCGCAGTGCAGGGCTGCGGCGGACGCATCCCTCGCGCGAGCGCGAGCCTGTTCACCGGGCTCTCCGGCACGTCGGCAAGATTTCTCACCGCGTTTTGCGCGGCCGCGGGTCGCGGCAGCTACCACATCGACGGCACCGCACGAATGCGCGAGCGCCCGATGGCGGGCCTCTTCGATGCGCTCTCGTCCCAAGGGTCAATGTTTCGCTGGCTCGGCAAGCCGGGGTTTCTCCCGGTCGCGCTCGAGGCGTGCGGTTTGCGCGGCGGTTCGGTGCAAGTGGATGCGCGCGAGAGCAGCCAGATGCTTTCTGGGTTGCTCATGGCAGCGCCGCTCGCTGGCACGCCGCTTGAAGTCAGCGTGCATGGCGGTGTGCGTCAGCCATTCGTCGAGATGACAATCCGCCAGGCCGCGGCGTTCGGTGTGTCCTTCGGATCGCACGATGGCCGCTACCTCGCGCCGGCTGCATCGCGCTATTCGCGAGCAACCCCCTACTCGATCGAGCCCGATGCGACTGCGGCTTCCTATTTCATGGCACTTCCGATCGCGACCGGGGGCAACGCCGCAGTCGATGGACTTGCCGGCCCCGGTGAAAGTCTGCAGGGCGACGTCGCGTTTTCGGAGGTGCTGCGCGCCTGCGGACTCGAAGTGACCTACAACGCGAACGGCGCCGAGTCACGGCGCGCCGGTGCGCTGCGCGGCACGACGGCGGACTTCAATGAGTTCTCGGACACGTTCCTCACCCTCGCCGCGCTCGCCCCGCTGCTCGACGGGCCCACGCGAATCACCGGCATCGCACACACACGCAAGCAGGAGACCGATCGCGTCGCAGGCGCCGCCGCGGAGTTGCGCCGCCTTGGGCAGGAAGTTGTCGAAACAGAAGACTCGATCGAGATCCGCCCGCGGCCGCTGACGCGCGGACAGACGGTCCAAACCTACGGCGACCACCGGTTCGCGATGAGCTTCGGAATCCTGGGCTGCCATGACCTCGCGGACGACGGCACGCCGTGGCTCTCGATCGCAGATCCCGGCTGCTGCGCAAAGACGTTCCCAGGATTCTTTGACGAGCTGGATCGCATTCGCGACGCTTCGAGCTCCGCATCATGACGCAGGCCAGCGAGTTTATCATCGTCGCGATCGACGGCGGCGCGGCAGCCGGCAAGTCGTCGTCGGCGCGTGCGCTGAGCGAGCGTTTTCAACTGATGCACGCCGATACGGGCTCCTACTACAGGTTCCTCACGCACGAACTGCTCGAGCGCGGCGTCTCGGCCGACAATTCCGAGTCGGTC
>DATKCJ010000366.1:0-14989 GCA_035513275.1 Opitutaceae bacterium | reverse complement strand
TGAGGCGCAGCTGCACTTCCTCGATGAGCAATCGGAGATCGGCGCGTGCGGGTCGCTCGTCCGTTTCGGCGGCGACTCGACAGCGCAGCAAGGCTACGCGCTGCACGTCGAGTGGATCAACTCGCTCGTCACGCCGGAGGCGATCGCGCTCAACCGCTTCGTCGAGTCGCCTGTCGCGCACCCGAGCATGATCTTTCGCGCCGACCTCATCGGCCGACTCGGCGGTTACCGCGACTGCGGCTGGCCAGAGGACTACGAACTATGGTT
Organism: Opitutaceae bacterium; assembly: GCA_035513275.1. Classification (GTDB taxonomy): domain Bacteria; phylum Verrucomicrobiota; class Verrucomicrobiia; order Opitutales; family Opitutaceae; genus DATKCJ01. The sequence goes on along the minus strand of DATKCJ010000366.1, from coordinate 14,722 downwards.
GCGGTGGCTCGATGCGGGCGTGTCGATTGGCAAGGTGCCCGAGAGCCTGCTCACTTGGAACGATCCACCGCAGCGGCTTTCGCGAACCGACCCGCGCTACTCGCCCGAGGCATTCTACGAGTGCAAGTGTCATTATCTCGCGCGTTGGTTGAAGCGCGAGCGACCGGACGCCAAGCGCATCCTCCTGTGGGGCGCAGGCCGGCCCACTCGGCGGCGGTTTGCCTCACTCGCGCGCGAGGGCGTGGCGCTCTGCGCCTACATCGACATCGACCCGAAAAAGATCGGCGGCCGCGCCGATGGGCTCGACGTGATCGGACCCGACGCGCTGCCGCCACCGTCACCCGAAGTCTTCATCATCGTCGGAGTCGGCACCCGCGGCGCGCGTGGCCTGATCCGGGAAGACCTCACCGCGCGAGGCTACAGCGAGGGACCCAACTTCATCTGCGCCGCGTGAATCTCACGCGGCGAGTCCCGTCCGCCGGAATGTTTGTCAACTATTGGATTACAAGAGCCGGCCATCCCCGAAGCGATTGCCCGGCAAACTTGTCAGCTAATAGATGACAAGCGTGGCCTCTCCTCGAAGCGATTGCGCGGCAAGTTTGTCAACTATTGGATGACAAGCGTCCGGCCATCCTCGATTGGATCGCCCGGCAGGTTTGTCAGCTATTGGATGACAAACACTCCTGGCACGGAGGGTGCGGGTCGCTAGTCGTCGTCTCGCGAGCCGGGTGCGGTGTCGTCGGTGTCCTCGAGCGCATCGCCGAAGTCCGCCGGGCGGATCGGCGCGGAGAACTTGTATTCCTCTGAGAACCATTTCCCGAGGTCGATCTCCTTGCAGCGTCTTGAACAGAATGGACGGAACTTCGCGTCGGACCATTGGCCGCGCGCGCCGCAGACAGGACAGGTTGTTAGGGGGATGTCCGCCATGCGGAAAGCCAAGCGAGCGGAAACGGGATGGCAAGACGGAGGGCGGACGTTGGCAGCGCGGCAGCGCCGGTAGGGCCGGACCGCTGGGCCGGCCGCGAAAACCAACGGCGCGCCCAGCGGTCGCGCCCTACCCCGGAGGTCGGAAAGTCCTGGGGTGTCCGACTGCGCTCTACCGTCCCAACTTCTTCAACTTCGGCTTGATCACCATCTGGCAATAGCGGTTCTCGGAATTGCGTGCGAAGTAGTCCTGGTGGCGCTCGTCGGCCTCGTAGAATTCTGTGAGCGGCACGATCTCGGTGACGATCGGATCGTGAAGCCCTGCCTGCGCGACATCGCGCGATTTCTCGGCGGCGACGCGCTGCGCCTCATCCGTGTAGAGGATGATGGAGCGATACTGCGATCCTTCGTCGGCGCCCTGCCGGTTGAGTGTCGTCGGATCGTGCGCTTCCCAAAAGAGATCGAGAAGCTGCTCGTAGGTCACCTTCGACGGGTCGAAATCGATCCGCACAACCTCGGCGTGGCCTGTGCCATGGAGGGTGTGGTAAGTCACCTTGCCTTTGCCTCCGGCGAAGCCGGAAACGACCGACGATACGCCGTCCATCGTTTCAAACACGGCCTCTACGCACCAGAAGCAGCCTCCGCCGAAATAGGCGTGGGCGAGTTTTGAGTCGGACTTGGCGGCATCGGCGGAGTTCATGGCGGTGAGGGACAGCAGAGTTGCTGCGAGGATTTTTCGCATGGCACTCAGTCGGGCCCGGCCGCGTTTCCTTTCACCGCGTCTGACTCGAAGTCTGCGAGCACATCCTCCATCGGGCGGATCTCCGCCGCAGGGAAGAACCCGTTGATGCGCGCAACGATCTGCTGAATGAGTCCATCGGGACACGACGCACCGCCGGTGACGAGAAGGCGCACGGGCTTGCGCTCGCCGAGGAACTTCCGCTGAACGTGTCTTCCCTGCCGCGGGTCGCGCGGGTTGTAGGGATAGATGAAATGCCGGATTTCGGCGGCAGAAACGATGTCCTGTTCCGACTGAATGTAGAACGCCCGTTCGTGGAAACGCGCCTCGCACATGCGGAAAAGTTGGAACGTGTTCGAGCTGTTCTTCCCTCCGACGACGACAGCCGCGTCGAGATCGAGTGCGAGCGCACGCTCAAGTGCATCCTGGTTAACCTGCGTCGCGTAGCAAAGCGTGTCGCCGCGGCTCTCCGCGAAGAGATGTTCGCGCACGCTCCCCTCGCCGAAGCGGCGTGCGAGCACGCGTTCGAGCAGGTCGATGATGTGAAGCGTCTCGTTGCGGAGTAGCGTGGTCTGGTTGACGACCGCAAGCCGCTGTAGATCGCGCACGGGATCGAAGCCTGCGCTGTGCTTGCCAGCGAACGCCACAAACCTCCGCCGCGCTTCCTCGGGGCTCGGCGCGAGGATCACTTCGCCGAGCCGCTCCGCCTCGGCCGGGTCGCGCAGGATCAGCGCTGGCCCGTGCTTCACGGTGTTGGAGAACGTCGCCTTCGTTTCCTCGTGCTCGTGCTTGCCGTGGATGATGACCGTGAAACCAAGGCGCCCATAACGGCGGGCGGCCTTCCAGACTTTCTCTACGAGCATGCACGTGGCGTCGTGGCGGTTGACCGCGATGCCTTTCTCGATGAGGCGACGCTTGTCCTCGTCGGTCGCGCCGAAGGCCGGGATGATCACGATGTCGCCTTTGCGCAACTCGTCCCAAAGTCGCGCGCCAGTCGTGTGTTCGACGGCAGCGACGCCTTTGTCGCTCTGGAGATAGCGCAGCCCGCGCGCACGGAGGTCGTCGTTCACGAACGGATTATGGATCAGCTCGCTGAGCATGAAGACGCGTCCGCCGGGATTGGTGGCGATCGTCTCGTAGGCGCGCTCGATCGCATTCTGAACGCCGAGGCAGAATCCGAAATGGCTCGGTAGCACGTATTGCACGGCGCCGAAGTCGAGCACCGCGGGCTCGTCGGCCGAGCGCTCCTTCGTGCGGCGCAGCCGCTTGATCACTTCGCAAAGGGCGCTTTGGTAGAGACCTTGCGCGCGCGGATCGGAGCGATAGACGTCGCGGTTGCGCTGCTTCTCGGTTCGAAAGCGGAAGATGAAATCGGTCTCGGCGTGGTTGAGATAGGGAATCCGAATCGCATGCTCGCGCACGAGCGGCAGAACCGCGGCTAGAGTCGGTTCCAAATTCCCGATCGCCGCGGCTGCAGTCATCTCCTCGATGCTCAGGAGCCGCCAGTCGCCATCGGGCGGTGGCTTGTCCAAAGCCGACAACGCAAACCAGAGCTCGCCGCCATCGGCCGAGGTCGCCACGTGCGCGGGATTGCCGTCGAGACCAAGTGCGCCGAGGGACGCGATAGAATCGGCGACGCTATCGCCGCCCGCAACCGCGAGGTGCGTCGGCCCGAACGCGCCGCCCGGCTCTCGACGCAGGAACGCGAGGTTTGACTCGTTGAATACGAGCAGGAGCTGGCTGACGGGGGTCACGTCACGCACCCTAATCCGGCCGCGTGCGCACCGAAGTCTGAGTGAGTGTGCCCGCGTCCAGCATCCTCGCCCATGCCGCATCGTCGCTTTCGCGGAAGAACGCGTAGTTCACATCCATGTAGCCCGCGGCCTCGCGGCCATGGATCATTTTGTAATCGCGCGTGCGGTATCGGAGCATCGCGATCGACCCGAAAACGAAGCCGACGCACGCCATCAGCGCCATAAGCGTGGTGCCGTGTGAACCGGTGAGGAGGTTGACGGCATCACCCGGCTCGCCGCCGCTCGTCTGTTCGATCGCGAGGATCACGGCGATGCCGAATCCAGCGACGATGCCGTAGAGGACTGAGCCGAGCGGGTTGTCGAATGCGAAGTAGCTGCGCCGCCTGAAATGGCCTACGTTTGGAAGGATCTGCGCGAGACAGTCGAGCCGCTCGTTCCACTCGGGGTCGTGCGACTTCGGCACGAAGCGCCGGAGCCCGCGAAACTCGTGCGAGAAGGAATCGTAGACGGCCACGAACGTCGTGCGTCCCGCGAGCACCTCGGCCGCGATCGGGTTGTTCTTGAAGCGCGAAGACTCGATTGCCCGTCGCTTCAGCGCCGCGACTTCCACGCAACGCTCCTGATTGAGTCCGTCAGAGAGGCATCGCCGGTCGAGATCCTGGAAGTGACGGTAGAGGTTCTCCATGTGTGCTCCGCGAAGGGCTTCCGACGCCTAGCTTCCGGTCGGGGACTCCCAGCCGACGAGCTCCACCTCGAAGACGAGCGTTGCCTTCGGCGGGATCGTCGGCGGTCTGCCTTTCTCACCGTAGGCGAGCCAGTAGGGAATAATGATGCGCCGCTTCTCAGTCCGCGTCATCATCGGGAGCGCCTCGTCCCATCCCTTGATCACCCGGCCCATGCCAACGGGAAAACGAATCGGCTCCCCGCGCTTGTAGGACTCGTCGAAGATCTTTCCGTCGAGGAGTGTTCCGCGGTAGTGAACGGTGACCGTGTTGCCGGGCAAGGGATGTGCATCCCCGCTGCCTGGCGAAATCGGCTGCCACAGAAGTCCGGTGGAGGTTTCGGTTGTCGCTCCGAACAACGCCTCGATCTTCTCCCTATCGCCGTCCGGCCAGGCGCTTTGCGGCTTTGCCGTGGGGACAGGAGCGGGTGTTTCAACAGAATCAGCACACCCCGCGACGAGTGCGGCCATGGCCATGGTGAGAGCGAGGAGAATTTTCATTCGACAGGTTCAATTTTGAGGAGTTCGACTTCGAAGACCAGTGCGGCATTTCGCGGGATGCTTGGCGGGCGCCCTCGTGAACCGTAGGCGAGCGCCGCGGGCACGATCAGGAGGCGCGCCTCGCCGGCGCTCATCTTGGCAATGGCTTCTTCCCAGGCGGCGATTACCTCGCCACGCGCGTGCCGGAAGACAAAGGGCTCCTCCCGCTCGAGCTTCTGGTCGAATACCTTGCCATCAATCAGCATGCCCTTGTAGAGCACCGAAACCTTGTCGCCTGGATTGGGATGCGGACCTTCCCCTTTTCGCGCGACGATGTAGCGCAGCCCTGTCGATGTCTCGATCGCATCAGGCCACTTCGAGTCGATAATCTGGTGATCCTCCCAGGAAAATTTCGCACGCGCGTCGGCTGCGCCAGGCGCAAGCAGCATCAACACGCCGAAAATTCGGAGACCAAGAGGGAAGTGGGCAAACCTCATGAGACCACGATGAGAACACGGCGCTCCCGCGCAAGCCTACCGTCGCGGCCCAGTGAATAACCTTCATTCCCGTGAATTGACGCCATCCACATTCACGCACCGAGCACCGAGTGCCCTGCGCCCTCGAGCGCCCGGGTCGCGTCGCCGGTGCGGTTTTCTTGGACGAGCAGGTAGTCGGTGTCGAACGTCGCGCAGGCAAACACGCTGACTCCCGCGGCCGCGAGCGGCGTGAGGAGCGACGCAAGCACGCCGACAGCATCGGGCGGCAGTGCGCCGGCGATCCTGGCGAGACGCCAACCGCGCGTGCAGCGCACGCCCGCAGGCACGCGACGTGCCTTGCAGATGATCGAGAGTTCGTCGGCCGTGCGCGTGATGGAGCAAAACGATCCATCCGCCCTCGCCCATTCCGGATCGACCGCGCTGGCCGCAAGTCGGCAGATGGCGAATTCGCCGTCGAGCCAAAGCACGCGCCGGCCGGCTGTCCTACTTGAAGAGGTTTCCATGAGCGGGTTCGAACCGGGCTGTGAAATGGCGCAGCACTTCGGGAGCGACCGTCATCCGCAGGCCGCGGATGCGCTCGCGAATTGAGTGCACGTGAAGGATGACTTCGCCGAGGTAATCGACATGACTCTGGGTGTAGACCCGTCGAGGGAACGCGAGCCGCACAAGCTCCATCCCGGCAGGTTTCTCACTTCCGTCCGGTTGGCGGCCGAACATTACCGAACCGATTTCGACGCCGCGCACGCCGCCCTCGAGATAAAGCGCGAGTGAGAGCGTCCACGCTGGAAACTCCGAGGGCGGGATGTGCGGCAGGAACTCTCGCGCGTCGAGGTAGAGAGCGTGGCCACCGGTCGGTCGCATGTGCGGGACGCCCGCCGCCTCGAGAACTTCGCCCAGATACTCGATCGAGCGAATCCGGTATCGGAGGTAGTCGGGCTCGAGCGCCTCATGCAGTCCAACCGCGATGGCCTCGAGGTCGTAGCCTGCGAGTCCGCCGTAAGTCGGGAAGCCCTCGGTCAGGATCAGTTCGTTCCTTGCGCGGGCGGCGAGTGCATCGTCGTTCACGGCGAGGAAGCCGCCGATGTTCGCCATGCCGTCCTTCTTCGCGCTCATCGTGCATCCGTCTGCGAGCGAGAACATCTCGCGCGCGATCTCGCGCGGCGAGCGCTCCGACTGGCCGGGTTCACGCTGGCGGATGAACCATGAGTTCTCAGCGAACCGGCACGCATCGAGAAACATCGGCACGCCATGCTGGTGGCACGCCGCGCGCACAGCGTGGAGATTCTCGAGACTCACCGGCTGGCCGCCGCCGGAGTTGTTCGTGACAGTGACCATCACGAGCGGCACCCGGCCCTTGCGCTCGAGGAGAGTGCGTTCGAGCGCGGCGACATCCATGTTGCCCTTGAATGGGAGCACGAGTCGCGGCTGGCGGCCTTCGGGCACGGGCAGATCGAGTGCGACGGCACCGCGGTGCTCGACGTGCGCGCGAGTCGTGTCGAAGTGCGTGTTGTTCGGCACGGTATCGCCCGCGTTCACCATTGAGCTAAAGAGGATGCGCTCGGCTGCGCGGCCTTGGTGCGTGGGGATGACGTGCTTGAAGCCCGTGATGTCGCGCACCGACTCTTCGAATCGATAGAACGAGCGCGCGCCGGCGTAGGACTCATCGCCTTGCATCATCCCCGACCACTGGGCCGCCGACATCGCGCCGGTGCCCGAATCGGTGAGCAGGTCGATGAGCACGTCCTCAGCCTTCAGGAGGAAGAGGTTGTTGCCCGCTGCCGCGAGTGCCTCCTCGCGCTGCGCCCGCGTCGTGAACCGGATCGGCTCGACCGTCTTGATGCGGAACGGCTCGATGATCGTCTTGAACGGGGAATTGGGCAGCATCGGTGCAGCGGAGCATCGCACGGGCCGCACTCTCGCGCAACGCCATTGGCGGTTGAGGTGTGAGTTCGAACGACACGATCGACGCCGGCGCACAACAAGTCGGGCGCCCGTAAAGCGTGGCCCAAACCCTGGACGGTCCGGATGTGGGTCGGGGTTTATCCCCGACATCATCGGTCGATTGCCGGCAAACGTCAGAGTCGGGCGTAAAGCCCGACCCACACAGAACCCGCATCCGGGACGAAGGGCAGAATCGGTTTGTCACTCCGCGACGCGCACGCGACCCTCATCGCGTCGATGAACCCCGTCCCTTCTCTTCAGGAACGTTTCGCGCCTTCGAGCATCTGCTTTGGCTGCGGCCCCGCAAATCGAGACGGCCTGCGCATCCGCAGCCTCGAGTCGCCGGACGGCGCCGCGCTGATCTGCGACTGGCAGCCTGCACCTATGCACCGGGCTTATGAGGGTATCCTCAACGGCGGCATCATCGGCACCCTGATGGACTGCCATTCAAACTGGACGGCCGCCTGGCACATCATGCGCGCGCGCGGACTCGCGACGCCGCAGGTTTGCGTGACTGCCGATTTTGCAGTGAAGCTCCGCCGGCCGACGCCGGTGGACGGTCCGGTTCAGTTGCGCGCCTGGGTCGAGTCAGCACTCGAAGATCGCGCTGTCATTCTCGCTGAGCTGGTTGCGGCCGGGAAAGTGACCGCCACGTGCCGCGGCACGTTTGTAGCCGTGAGGCCCGACCATCCGGCTTTTCACCAGTGGTCTTGAGGGCGCTTCCGTCCGATCAGGACTGACGGCGCTGCCAGCTCTTCAACAGCCGGGACCGCTCAGCTACGAATTCGCGGACCGAGCGCTCGACCGACGCAGCAATCTGCGAGGTCTTGCGATCTGCCGCAAGGATCGCGCTGGCCGGTTCCACCAGGCAGTGGAGGGGTTCGGCAGCAATGCGAGAGTTGCGAGGAAGGGTAAACATAAGCCGGTGAAACAACGTTTCCCCCAATCGGCACTTTCGCAACTCACTACAGCTCAATCTGCACCCAAAACCGCGAATTTTACGCGCCGTTGACGGGAGCACGCGGAACATCCGGACAATTCAGAACGTGGCGAAAAGCGTTTGTCTCGGCGAAGCCTTCGTTGTGGCACCCGCTTCAAACCAATGATCCTGCGCCCACACAGGTCGCGCGCGAGCGCGCCCCAACAACCAGACGCGCCAAACCGCGGCTTCAACGTGCCTGTAGGCGGGGTGGGTGCCCAGTCCTTGAGTTTCATAGCGGCCCTTCTCGACGCGCGGTGCCCGCAGACGGAAGCGATATCGACCGAAAGCAGCACGCCTGGGCGGAGCTTCACGGCACCGAGAGACGCTGAACTTTTTGTTCTGTCCCAAGTCGGGGAGTGAGCTACGATTCGCCGATGCTTTCCCGCTCTCTTCTCGCCGTCGTCCTGTCAGTCGCACTGGCTTCCGCCTGCACCGCAGAATTGAAGTGGGAGGCGACCGAAGTCATTCTCGACCTCGACTCGTCGCAGGCTGGCGGCGAAGCGGTCTTCCGTTTTGTGAACGAGGGCACCGGTCCCGTGAAGATCGCACGAATCGCCCCGGGCTGTGGGTGCACAGTGCCGGTGCTGGATAAGACGGAATTCGCCCCAGGCGAAACGGGCACCCTATCCGCCCGGTTCACGACCGGCGAGCGTCGCGGCGCCTATCACGTTCCCATTGTTGTCGTGTTCGATGACGACACCACGGCCGAGCTTTCACTCGTCGCGCAGATTCGCGAACTGGTGAAGTATTTCCCTCTCAACCTCGTTTGGACGAACGGCGAGACACGCGCTTCTAAAAACGTCGAGTTGCATTGGAACACGACCGACAAGGTCGAAGTGACCTCTATCAGGAGTGTGAACCCGGCTTTCAAGGCGGAGTTGGCGCCGGATCACGATTGGAACGGAGCACTCGTCCGGATCTCTCCCTCGGGTGACGATGTGAAGGGCGTCTCGGTGGTCGTGATCACGACCGTGCAGGGACCCAACCGCATATCTCGCACTTACACGTTGGTCGCGCGGGCAATCTAGCGATGGGCTCGCTGCGCAAGTCCGCAGCGCTGCTCGCGATCGCCGCGGTGCTGGGCGGCTTGTCGGTTACCTTCAACCCCGCCGCGCGCGCCGTGCTGCTCGATGCGCTGCGCGAAGACGAGATTACCGTCGCCGACGCGAAGGCACTCGGAGCCGCGGCGCTGTGGATCGACGCCCGAAGCCGCGCTGACTTCGAATCTGGTCACGTCGAGGGCGCGCTTCAGCTCAACGAAGACTCATGGATCGAACTGCTCATCCCCGTCATCGAGCGGTGGCAGCCCGGGATGCCGGTTGTTGTTTATTGCGATTCGCAGGGATGCCAGGCGAGCCGCAAGGTCGCCGAGCGGCTACGCGCCGAGGCGGGCATCGACAGCGCGAAGGTTTTGCGCGGCGATTGGTCGGAGTTGCGTCCTCGATGAAAATTGTCGCGCACGCCATCCGTCTCGTGCTCGCGTTTCTCTTCACGTGGGCCGCGATCACAAAGATCAGTGACCCGCGCGCATTCCAGGATGCTATCGCAAGCTACCACTTGTTGCCGTGGCTTCCAGCAGCGATCGTGACGGTCTGGATGCCGTGGCTCGAGCTCACTCTCGCGGTGGCACTGTGGATACCGCGACTTGGCCGCACCGCAGCGGGAATGCTCGTCGCGCTTTGCTCGGTGTTTCTTGTCGCGCTCCTGCAGGCGTGGTTTCGCGGCATCGACATCACGTGCGGCTGTTTCGGTGACTCTTCGGTGGTGAGCGGTATGGCCTACCTGCCCTACGTTGGCCGCGATCTCGGTCTCGTCTCCCTCGCCGTCGTGCTCTGGCGGCTTGATGCAAAAGCGGCGCCGGTTGAAACCGGCGCCGCCCTCGACAACCCCTGACTCCCTGCGAACCAGGAACTCTAGGCCGAAGGCCTGCTGTTCCGGAATTCTTCGCGTGCCTTCTCAGCGGCTGCGCGTTCTTCGTCGCTCAGGACTCCGTCGCCATCGGCATCGAAGCGCTTGAGCATCTTTGCGCGAAATTTGCCACCGCCGCGCGTCTCGGCCGTCGCACGCGCTTCCTCGCGTTCGGCACCGCTCAACACGCCGTCGCCGTCTTTGTCGTAGCGCTTGAGCATCTTCGCGTGAAAATGCGCGCCGCGACTTTTCATCGTCTCGCGTGCGATCGCGCGTTCGGAGTCATTGAGCTGGCCGTCGCCATCTGAGTCGAACCGCTTCACCTTCTCCGCGTGCCTTGCGGCCATCTCGGGATTCTCGGCGAAGATCGTCGACTGGGCGGTAGCGCGCTCGGTGTCACTGAGCTTCCCATCACTGTCTGCATCGAACCGCTCAAGCATCCTTGCGTGGCGATCACCTTTCGAGTGCTTCGGGCCCGAGTCGTCCAGCGGCGCGGCGAACGACGAAGCAGCGGCGAACAAAGTGGCCGCGGCGAGAAATGTCAGTGCGTGTGTCTTCATGTTTCGTGTCGTGTGGATACGAGCGATGACGACCGCCACCTTGCACGGTTACACTCGCCCGAACGTTCACCGCGTCGGAGTCACGCCAAGAATTTCTCTCGCACGCACAAGCGCCTCGTCGAAATTCGCGCGAATGTTCGCGCGCCCGAGCTTCTCGACGAAGCCCGCCCTCATCATCATCGCAAGCGGCTGCCTGTGCGCGCCGCTGATGACCAGCGTGCCTCCGGCGGCCACGAGCCGCTCAAGGACAGTCTCGAGCGCGTTGAGCGCCGTTGCGTCCATCGCGGGCACGAGGTTCATCCGGAGGATGAGGACGCGCGGTAGTTTGCCCGCTCCCTCGAGCGCGTCTTCCATCTTCTCGGCCGCACCGAAGAAGAACGGACCAAAGATCCGGAAGACCACCGCACCCTCGGGGACTTGCTTTCCGTGCACGAGTTGCTCGAGGTTCTCAAGTTCGTCGGCCGCGGTGACCTTCGATATCTCAGTGGTTTCCGAGAGTCGCTTCGTGAAGAGGAATCCGGCGAGCAACATGCCGATGAGCACGGCCACCGTGAGGTCGAAGACAATCGTAAGTGAAAACGTTGCAACAAGCACCAGCGCATCGCTGCCCGGAAGCCGGGAGACATGGACAAGTTCGCGCCACTCCCCCATCCGCCTCGCGACCATGATCAGCACCGCAGCCATCGCCGCCATCGGGATGCTACCGGCATAAGGCGCGAGAACGAGCAGCACCAAGGCGAGCGTCACGGAGTGGACGATCGAGGAGACCGGGCTCCGCGCCCCACTGTCGATGTTGGAGGCCGTGCGGGCGATGGCGCCCGTCACCGGTATGCCCATGAAAAGCGGGGAGACAATGTTCGCCGCGCCTTGCGCGATGAGCTCGGTGTTCGAGCGATGACGGTCGTTTGTGAGTCCGTCTGCGACCACCGCGGAGAGCAGGCTTTCGATTGCCGCAAGCATCGCGATCGCCGTCGCGGGGATCATCATTTCACTGACCGCCTCCCAAGTGATAGCCGGAAGCGCAAAACCCGGAAGCCCCTGGGGCACTCCCTCGGCAAAGCGGGTTGCGATGGTTTCCACCGGCAGGTTGAGGAGCTTCGTCGCGATCGCCGAAACGATGACTGCGACGATCGGCCCCGGAATCCTCTTCAGGCCGAGGCGCGGCCAGAACCAGATGATCGCGATGCAGGCGATCGTGATTCCGACGGCCCATGGATTCAGCGTCGAAATGAACTCCGCGAGGAACTGGACTTTCGGAACGAAGTGCGCGGGTCGATCGCCGGTTGTTGTGAGCCCCAGTGAGTCCTCCACCTGCCCGAAGATGATCATCACCGCGATGCCCGTGGTGAACCCGGACGTCACCGGATAGGGAATGAACTTGATGAGGCTGCCCATCCGCGAAAGCCCCATGATCACGAGCAGCACGCCCGCCATCATCGTGCACAGGTAGAGGTTCTGCACGCCATGCGCGACGACGATGCCGTAGACGATCGGCACGAACGCAGCGGTCGGTCCCGCGATCTGCACGCGCGAGCCGCCCATCAAGCCGACAATCACGCCGGCTATGACCGCCGTGTAGATGCCTTGAACCGGCCGCACTCCGGAAGCGATTCCAAGCGCAAGGCAAAGCGGGAGTGCCACAATGCCCACCGTGATGCCGGCCCCGATGTCCGCTTGAAACGCCGCCCCAGAGTAATTTCGGAGCGACTCGAAGATCTTTGGCTTAAAAACAGCACGCCTGTCGGTTGGTTGCATTGGCAAGCTCCCGTCCCCGGGATTGATCCGCGGTTTAGAGCCCAGTCCACCGGCACGCAACGGGAATGATGGGCTACGTCCATTGACAGGGGGGAGCGTTGGCTCCATCGTCTCAAACCCTTATGGTAGCCCCAACCCCGGCCCCTGCGCTTGGAGAACAACAATCCACTGCACCTGTCGACGAAAGCCTTCGCGATGTGGTGATCCGCCTTGCTGGGAACTCCCAGGACGGCATCCAGACGATCGGAGGCTTCCTCGCCCGGCTGGCGGGAAGGAGCGATCAGGAGGTCATGACCTACATGACCATCCCCTCCACGATCTCGGGAGGGCCTTCCATCTTCCAGGTGCGCATGGGCACCGGCGAAGTGCTCTCGCCCGGCGACCAAGCAGATTTCCTGGTAGCGTTCTACCAGCACAGCTACGCCAACCACCTGCCGTCGCTTCGCGAGGGCGGTGTGCTGATCTACGACAGCGACCACGTGCGCCCGGACAAGGAGGACAAACGCTTCATCTACGCGGGCGTGCCGATCACCGGCCTCACTGTCGAGGCGGTCGGCGGCTCGGCGAAGGAAAAAGGGAAGAACATCTTCGTCCTCGGCTTGCTCGCCCGGACCTTCAATCTCGACGTGGAGAAACTCCACAATCTTCTCAAGGAACGCTTCGGCGGAAAATCCGAGGACGTATTGCGCAACGCCATGGTCGCGTTCGACGCCGGTTACGCCTACGGGCTCGGCGACCTCGTCAAGCGATCCTACCGTTTCGAGCATCGCGAGAAGCAGACTGCCGGCCGCGCGATGGTCACGATGGATGGCAACCAGGCGATCGTCTTCGGTTTGATCACGGCGGGCGTCCGCTATGGCGCCGGTTATCCGATCACGCCATGGTCGACGATCATGGAGCAGCTTCGCACCGAGCTGCCGAAATACGGCGGCACGTTCATCCAGGCTGAGGACGAACTCGCGGCCGTCTCGATGGCGATCGGTTTCTCATACGCCGGCCACCTCGCAGTCACCGGAAGTTCAGGGCCCGGCATCTCGCTCAAGACCGAGGCGCTCGGCTGGGCGGTCATGGCGGAGATTCCGCTCGTCGTCATCAACGTCGCCCGCGGCGGCCCGAGCACGGGCCTGCCGACGAATGTCGAGCAGAGCGATCTGCTTCAAGCAATCTACGGCTGCCACGGCGACGCTCCAAAGGTGGTCATCGCGCCGCGAAGCGTTGGCGATTGTTACTACTGTGCCGTCGAGGCTGCCCGCATCGCGCGGGCCTACTCGGTTCCGGTCATGCTTCTCACCGACCAGGCGCTCGCGACACGCATCGAGGCGTTTCCCGAGCCCGACCTTGAGAAAGACTACGTGAAGCCGGGCGTCGACCTCACTTCCCCGCCCGAGGACTACAAGCCCTACCCGCTCGACGGACCCACGCGTCACGTCCCGCCTGGCACAATTCTGAAGTCTGGCAAATACCCGACCGTCACGGGTCTCGAGCACGATGAGTTCGGCCATCCCACGGGCAGCCCCGCGCTGCACATGAAGATGACCGCGCGGCGTCGCGAGAAACTGAAGCGGGTGGCGACCGAGATTCCGAGGCCCGCGATCTACGGCGACGAAGAAGGCGACATCCTGCTCGTGGGTTGGGGCTCGACCTATGGGCCGATCCACGAAGCCGTCGACCGCGCGCGCGCGAAGGGGCTCCAGGTCGGGCAACTCCACCTGCGCTATCTGAACCCGCTTGCGAACGGCCTCGAGCGCATCTTCACGCGATTCCGCCAGATTTTCGTCATCGAGTTGAACGACGAGGGCATCTACGGCTTCGGCCAGCTCGCGATGTTGCTCCGCGCTCGCTACGCGAACTCGAAGATTCGAAGCATCACCAAGACCGACGGCCTCACATTCAGGGTGAGCGAAATCCTCGATGGCATCGAACGCCTGCGCGGAGATCACAGCGCCTCGGTTTCCAGTTACCCAACAATTTGACCCACTCCACCATGTCATCCCATCTCGCCATGCCCGAGCCGCCCGCGACCGACGCGCCGCGCGCACCGCTCTCCAAGAAGGACCTCACTGCCGATCACCCGACGTGGTGCCCGGGCTGCGGCGACTTCGCCGTCCTTGCCTCATACTACCGCGTGCTTCAGAAATTCCAGTGGCCGCACGAGCGTATCCTCACGCTCGCAGGCATCGGCTGCTCGTCGCGTTTCCCCTACTTCGTCAACAGCTACGGCGCGCACTACATCCATGGTCGCTCCCTGCCCTTCGCAACCGGGGTCAGCCTGAGCCGCGCGGACTTGCATGTCGTCGTCTTCGGCGGCGATGGCGACGGCTACTCGATCGGCGGCAATCACCTCGATCACGCGGCGCGCAAGAACCCGCACCTGACGTATATCGTCATGGACAACTTCGTCTACGGCCTCACGAAGAAGCAGACCTCGCCGACATCGCCGCTCGGCTTCAAGTCGAAGACC
>DATKCJ010000365.1:0-5171 GCA_035513275.1 Opitutaceae bacterium | reverse complement strand
AAAATCGAAAATCCCATCACTCCGCCCTCAGCGCGATCATGGGATCGACCTTTGCGGCGCGACGCGCGGGCAGCCAGCAGGCAACGAGCGCGACGATTCCGAGCGCGAGTGCCGCGGCGAGGAGTGTGAATGGATCGCGTGCGGATATGTCGTAGAGTTGCGCGGCGATGAGATGGCCGAGGGCCAGCGCTGCGACGAGGCCGGCGGCGAGACCAACGAGGATCGGCTTCATTCCCTGCCCGATCATCAGCGCGAGCACATCTCGCGGGGTGGCGCCCAGTGCGAGCCGGATACCGATCTCGGGAGTCCGCTGGCCCACACTGTAGGCAACAAGACTGTAGATCCCGACGACCGCGAGGAGAAGCGCGAGTCCAGCAAATGCGCCAAGGAGCGACATCATCAGGCGTTGCTGGCCGAGCGAGCCGGCGACGACGGCATCCATCGTTGTCGGTTGATTGATGGGCACGTTGGGATCGAGGCGCTGCAGCACGGCGCGAACCGTCGAGGTCGCAGCGGCGGGGTCTCCGCTCGTGCGCACCGCGATTTGAAGAAACGGGAAATTCCGCTGCGGCAACGGGCGGTAGAACTCGACTTCATTTTCCTGCGCCAGTGAGGACGAGCGCACATCGCCCACGACTCCGACGATTTCGCAAAGTTCGCCGGTGCCGTTCTGCGTGCCAAAGTAGAGCCGGCGGCCCAGCGGATCCTCGTTGGGAAACAAACTCTTCGCGCCCTTCTCGCTGATGATCACGACGAGCGGCGTGTCGCCGCGATCGCGTTCATCAAAATTACGGCCCGCGAGGAGCGGAATCGCAAAGGTCTTCAGGTAGCCCGGCGTGATGCTGCGCGTCAGTCCGAGCGGACGCTTCGTCATTGGGATCACATCTCCCTCCGCGCGCGAATACGGCGAGCGAGAGTCCGAGCCCGTGAGCGGGAGCCCCTGGCCGCCGGCGACCGCCTCGATGCCGGGGGCGATGCTGAGTTCGGCGAGCAGGCTGTTCGTGAATCGCTCGCGCGCGGCGCTGTCAGGATAGCTGGCAGCAGGCAGGTTTACCAATCCGAGCCACGTGTGGTCGTGGCGGAAGCCGGCGGGCTGCTCCTGCAGGCGGACGAAACTCGCGATCAACAACGCTGCTCCGACCAGCAGCACAAGCGAGAGCCCGACTTGAACTCCAAGCAGAACGCGGCGGAGGTGCTGTTGTCCCGGGCTGCCGGCCATCGCACGGCCGCCGTCCTTGAGTCCGTCGACGACATCGGTGCGCGAACTTTGCATCGCCGGGTAGACTCCCATTGCAAACCCGGTGAGCAGCGCGAGGCCGAGCGTGAAAAACAGGACTGCGGGCTCCAAACGCGCGTCCGGTGCAAGCGGCAGATTGTCGGAGGCGAGCGCGGGCACAGCCTCGAGCGTCCAGACTGCGAGCAACAAACCGACCAAGCCTGCAACGACGCTCACGAGCAGACTCTCGGCGAGGAAGAGTCGGATGACCGAGCGGCGATCTGCGCCCAGCGCGACACGCACTGCGATCTCCCGGCGACGGCTGGAGAAACGCGCGAGCAAGAGATTGGCAACGTTGCTGCACGCGATCAGCAGCACGCAACCGACCGCAACAAGGAGCGTGAGGAACGCAGGGCGGAGGTCGCCCACGGTGTCCTCGGCGGCAGTGACGATGGCCGGTGCCCAGGTATTGTCGGCGTTGTCAGGGCGCGCCGCGCGATAGGATTCCTGCACCGTCTGCATCGCAGCGAGCGCCTGCTCGATGGAAACGCCCGGCTTCAATCTGCCGATGCCGCGCATGAAGCTCACGCCGCGCATCATTGTTTCGCGGGAGAGCCCGGGAGAATTGAACGGCTGTGTTGTGAACACCTCCGCGTTCGGCCCCCACCAGGTGACGGGAAGCCCGGAAAGCACGCCGACGATCGTGTGCGGCACGCCATCGAGCGTGATGCTGCGGCCCAACACATCGGGTTCCCCTGCGAGGCGATTCCGCCAAAATGCTTCCGTGACCATCGCGACGTTCGCGTCGGCCTCCTCGTCGGCGCGGAACTGACGACCCCGCACCGGCGCCACGCCGAGGAGCGGAAAGTAGTTCGCCGTGACCCGCGCACCGATGACTCGCACGGCGTCGCCAAGGCCGGTCAGCGCAAATCCCGCGCCCGCGTCGGCGGCAAACTCAGTGAAGACCTGCTCTGTGGCATCGCTCTCGCGGAAATGCGTGAAGCGCGGCACCGAGAATGGAAGCTGGCTGAGGTTTCTCTCCTTGGCCTCGCCATAAACTCGCACGATGTCCGCGGGCCGTTCGAACGGCAGCCCGCGAAGGAAGAGATCGTTCATCAGCGAAACTATCGCGGTGTTCGCGCCGATCCCGAGCGCGAGCGTGAGCACGGCGACAATCGAGAAACCCGGCGTCTTCAGCAGTGATCTAACGGCGAATCGGAGGTCGTTCATGGGAGGAAGTGGAGAGTGAGAGTGGAAAGTGAAAGTGAGAGTGGAAAAGTGATGTGGAGAGTGAGGAAACGAAAGAGGGAGACGTGCGCGGTTGGAGGTTCTTACACTTTCACTTTCACTTTCACTCTGCGCGCAGCGCCTCCATCGGATCGACGCGGGTCGCGCGCCGGGCGGGGATCACGCATGCGAGTGCGGCGACGATTGCGAAGAAGGCTGCGACGCCCGCGAAGATCGCGGGGTCGAAGGGCTTGATCTCGTAGAGCGCCTGTTGGAGAAGCCGGCTCGCCGCGAATGCACCCGCGAGGCCGAGCACGAGGCCGAGGCCCACTTGAGTCGCGCCTGAGCGCAGGACAAGCTTGAGAATGTCGCGCGCGTTGGCACCAAGTGCCATCCGCACGCCGATCTCGCCAGTGCGCTGCGTGACGGCGTAGGCCATCACCGAGTAGACGCCGACCGCGGCCAGCAGCGCGGCAATCACGGCGAAGGAAAGGAGCAGCGACATCGTGAGCCGCTGCACCCCGATCGACTGCTCCACGAGCTGGTCCATCGTCTGTGGATTCGCGAGCGCGAGATTCGGATCGATCTCGGCAACCACGCGGCGCAGCGCGGGAATGGCCGCTGCTGCGCTCAAGCCCGGCTTCGCGCGCCCGACAATCTGCATGAATGCGCCGCCGCGCTGGTCACGCGGGTAGTAGATCTCGTCGGGCGGCGGCACAGCCAGGCCGGTGGACTTCACATCTTTGATCACGCCGATGACGCGGACGGGTGTATCGCCGCCCTGGCCGATGAGGAAGTACTGATCGAGCGTCTCTTCCCCGGCGAAGAGTTTCTTCGCAAGCGTCTCGTTGATGATCGCCACCTGTTCTCCATCAAAGATATCCTGTGCGGTAAAGAAGCGCCCTTCCTTAAGCCCGATGCCGAGCGTCGCGAAATAATTCGGAGTCACGGTCCGAATGCTCGCGAGAGCACGTTCTTGAATCGGGGGCAGCGCACGCCCTCTCACGGCGTAAGGCGAGAAGAAGCCGAAGCCGGTGAGCGGCAGTCCGGTGATCGCAGCGCCGTTCGCGAGTTCGGGCGTCTGAGAGAGCCGCTCGTGGAGCTGCCGGTAGAACTCACGCATGAGTTCGGGCGAATTGTAGCGCGAGCCTGGGAGGTTGATCAAACCGAACGCGCGCCCGTCCTTCTCGAAGCCAAGCTCCGCAGTCTGGAGCTTGTTAAAGCTCGCGACGAGGAGGCCTGCGCAAATCAGGAGCGTGAGCGAGAGCGCGACCTGCGCGACGATGAGCAGGTGTCGGAACGCCTTGGCAGCGGAACCGCCGCCAGCGCCACGGCCGGTGTCCTTGAGCACAGCGCCCACGTCGGTGCGCGAGGCTTGGATCGCCGGATAGACGCCGATGAGCAGTCCCGAGAGCAGCGAGATGACCAGCGAGAACGCGAGAACTGTGGGATCGAGCGCGATCTCGTCGGCGCGCGGGAGTTGCGGACCTGCGACGATCTGAATGGCGCGCAGCGTCCACGACGACAGCAGCACGCCCGCCGCGCCTGCGATCAGCGAGAACACGATGCTCTCGGCGAAGAACTGGCGCACGATCTCAGACCGGCGCGCGCCGAGCGACATGCGCACCGCGATCTCCTTGTGCCGCGCGCTCACGCGGGCGAGGAAGAGATTTGCGATGTTGGCGCAGGCGATGAGGAGCACGACGGCGACAGCGCCGGCAAGAGTCCAGAACTGTCCGCTGATGTTGCCGAGCACCTGCTGCTCGATCGTGCGGACGTCGTTCGTGTTGTTCGAATCGATGTGCGACGGGTTGGCCGCCTTGAACTGCGCGGCCATCTCGTTCACGCGCAACTTCGCCTGCTCAAGCGACACTCCGGACGCGAGCCGGCCTACCGCCTGGTGCGCAATGGCGCTGTTACGTTGCTGCGGTGTCAGAAATGGAAGCTCGAACGGACTCGGCACAATCACGGCGGTCTGGTTGAACGGCACCGGCATGCGTTCGGGAAGGATGCCCACAATCTCGCGCGCGACGCCGTCGATTTGCACGACGCGGCCGATGATCGCCGGGTCGCCGCTGAACCGATTCTGCCAGAGCTGGTGGCTGATCATCGCGACCTTCGGCCCTCCCTCGGTATCTTCCTCCTGTGTGAACTGGCGGCCACGCACCGGCTGAATACCGAGGATCGGCAGGAAGTTCGCCGAGGCGTGAAATCCGAAGACCTGCTCTGGCTCGCCCGTGCCTTCGGTGAGCGTGAAACCGTTTCCCGCGGACATGCTCAGCTCGGGAAACACATCCTTGCGCTCGCGGTAGGCTTCGAACTTGGCCCACGAGAGTGCGGGGGCCTCAAGGTTGCGCTCGGTGTTGACGGCCCAGATCGAGACAAGCGAGTCCGGCTCCGGATACGGCAGAGGCCGAAGCACGACCGCTTGCAGCACGCTGAAAAGAGAGGTGCACGCGGCAATCGCGACGCCGACAGTGAGCACCGCGACGATGGAGAAACCCGGAGTTTTGAGGAGCGATCGAAACGCGAAACGAAGATCGGAGATCATGCTGGGATGTTCGTATTGATGCCCAAGGTTTTGCAGGGAGCATGCCAAACAGGCAGGTTAATGAGCCGTTGATGGCCATGGGGATGGCGGACTGAAAAATCATTGCCGGCGGAGACGCACTGCGAATACGAACAAGCGCCGTCCCGGAATTGGGACGAGGAGGCGTGCTTTGAGTAG
>DATKCJ010000364.1:0-2353 GCA_035513275.1 Opitutaceae bacterium | reverse complement strand
TCGGCAAGCGCCTCATGTACAAAGACCTGATTGGGCAGGCCACGACGCCAGCGTAAGAAAGGCAGGCTCGCATATGGCGAAAGAGAACCCCGAAACGGGCGAGAAGAAACCGAAGAACGACAACTCCGCTTTCCAGAAGTTTGACGCTCTGGCAAAGCGCGTGATCCGCGTGCCGAAGGATAAGGCGGCCAGTCGCAAATCAAGCTAGTCCTCGGTTCTCCATCTCCGCCAAGAGAACGGCGCACTGGCGTTCGATTCCGCCTTCATCGAGGACAAGCATGTTGTCGCGCTTGTCAGTCAGTTGCTCCATCAGCAGACGGTTCTGCCTGCTGATGTTCAAGTCCCCACGAGATAACCAGTTGTTCCACTGGTAGGCCAGCAGATCGGCGGCCTGTAACTGCGGCCAATGGATTGGGTAGTCCCAAGCGATTTCGCGAGCCTGCCGCCCTCCTGGTCCCCTCTCTTTCCAAATATGGAATGCTTCATCCGCACGCTTCTGGTATTCCTGTTGCCTCGCAAAGAGAAAGTGCAATTGCGTGTCGGGATCAGTTTCAAAGGCGGCATCTTCGAGGATTACCTTGAACGCGACTAGGTACGGAGCCGACTTCGGCTTTCCCTTCCGCATGGTCTCATCGCTCATGTAACCCGCGAGCAACTGCCGAATTTCAAGCGCGGTCTTGTTCCAGTCACGCAACTCAATCGCGGCTCCAATGGGATAAATGTTTCGGTGGCGAATGACCATGATCAGCTCGCCGATGAACCTGTTGGCCCTTTCGTCAGTCCACTTCCGATACGGGTTCCTTTCGTCGGGCAAGCTGTGACGGGTAAAGAACACATTGGAGTGGAACTCTTTGATTCGATAGTCGGGCTTGCGAAGAATGGCTGCCCACTCTTTCCGAAACTCCTTCCACTGACCAGGAGAGCCGCGATACCCCGCGACGAGGCAGAACGGGCCAGTCCCATGCGTGCCGCTCTCATCGGCATAGATGAACTTCCTTAGGGCCACAATGAGATGCCTACCCTCATCGTATGGATACGGCCCTTTGCTTCCCCGAACTAGGCGCACGGCGCACCTCGTTCGGGGGGATCATCGCTAGACTCCGCCCCCTCATCATTCCCATTATCAGGTGAGCCAAGTATATTGTCACCTATCGAATCCACGAACGGGACAGTACAGCACCCGCACTCACCGGCGGCAGCGCGCGAAGCGCCCGCCAACACCCCGCCGCACACCCACGCCTCGTATACTCCCTTTGTGCGCCTTGAACACCTCCAAATTACCGACTACCGCAACCTCGAACGCGTCGAACTCACGTTCAACACACCCCTGACCGTCTTCGTCGGCGAAAACGCGCAGGGCAAGAGCAACCTCCTCGAAGCCGCATACATGCTCGCCACCATGCGCGCCATCCGCGCCGAGACCGACGCCCAGGTCATCCGCCGCGGCGCCCTGGACGACGTCCTCCCTGCCGCCCGCATCGTCGGCACCGTGTCGACGGCCGACGGCCCGCTCAAGATCGAAGTCACGCTCGTCGCACGCCCCGGCAACCAGACGATGGCCACCAAGACCGTGAAGGTGAACGGAGTTGCCAAGCGCCTGTCCGACGCCGTCGGGCGCATGACCGCCGTCCTCTTCACCGCCGAAGACCTCGACATGGTCACCGGCTCTCCGTCATCCCGGCGTCGCTACCTCGATGTCCTGCTCGCGCAGGTCGATCCGCAATACGCCGCCGCCCGCTCCCGCTTCGAGCGCGTCCTCACCCAGCGGAACTCCCTCCTCAAGCGCATCCGCGAGGGCATCGCCCGGCAGGACGAGCTGCAGTTCTGGGATGATGAGCTTGCGAAGGACGGCGGCCTCGTCTTTCACCGCCGCGCGACGGCGCTGAACCCGATCACGGAGTACGCGCGGATCGCCCACGCTCAACTCGCGCCCGGCGAGGGCCTCGAGGTGCACTATCGCCCGCGCATCGACACAGAGATTGAGCTTGGCTCGATCGAGGACGACATCCCCGAGCTCTACTCGCGTGCGCTGTCCCGCACGACCGGCCGGGACATCGCCGCCGGCATGACCCTGACCGGCCCGCACCGCGACGACGTGGAGTTCGTGCTCGATGGCTTCGCCGCTGCCGGCTTCGCGTCACGCGCGCAGCAGCGCACGATCGCGTTGTCCCTCCGCCTTGCCGAGACGCGTCTTCTGCGAGAACGCCGCGGCGAATCGCCCGTGCTGCTGCTCGACGACATCCTCTCCGAGATGGACGCCGCGCGCCGGGGTTCAGTCCTCGCGGCGATCGGAGACGTGGACCAGATGATGGTGACCGGGACGGACTGGGACCGCTTCCCGGAGTCGTTCCTC
>DATKCJ010000363.1:0-10316 GCA_035513275.1 Opitutaceae bacterium | reverse complement strand
GTCTCTGACTTGCCGACGCGGGTCGAAGACCCGCGCAACTTTGCGGACGAACGCCAAGTTCGCCGTCGTGTAGGCCCGGTGCCCCACCGGGCTTGTGACGCGCCCCTCGGCGTGGGGCGCGCTACCTTCCGAAGGTAGGAGCCCGCTTGCGGGCGATTCCGCGTGGCTGCGGCATCTTGCCGCAGATGGTCGGACACTGCGGCTGGAAGCCGCAGCTAAATCAATCAATCGCCCGCAAGCGGGCTCCTACCTACGGATTAGTCGTCGGCCCCTTGCCCGCCACCTACCCGCGCCCGCGCACCGGAATCCCGGCCCAGCGCGCGAGATCCTTGTGGATTCTCGCGACGCGCTCGACCTGTCCCTTCGCGGGGAAGCGTTCGTAGAAACCTTCGTTGCGAAACTCGCGCGCTTGTGCGCCCCACGGTGCAAGCTTCGCCGTCCAGCGCGAGACACGATCTCCCGCCGGCTCGCGATCGACGGCGGCGAGGTCGGCGCACACGCGCAACATCGCCTTCAGCGTGACCG
The DNA here is from genome assembly GCA_035513275.1 of Opitutaceae bacterium. Classification (GTDB taxonomy): domain Bacteria; phylum Verrucomicrobiota; class Verrucomicrobiia; order Opitutales; family Opitutaceae; genus DATKCJ01. The sequence continues at coordinate 9,791 of DATKCJ010000363.1, read as the reverse complement.
GCTTGGTGATCATCGAGCCCGGGTCGCCCCAGCCTGCGTCCCACACGCGAGCCGCCGCCTTGAGAAAATCGCGCACGACTTCGTAGTAGCCCGCGGCCGCGCGCTTGTCGGTGCCGGTCTGCGCGAGGCTGCGCCAGTCGAGTTTCACCCAGCGGTGCACCTCGTTGAAGAGCTCGGCCTGCAGGATCCACTTCTGCTTCATGCTGCGGCCGCCGAGCCGGTTGATCCGGTATTGCAGCGGGCTGTCGTCGGAGCGGTAGAGCATCTCGGTGATGTGCGCGGCAAATCTCTTGTCGGGTTCCGCCCACGACACGCGCTCGTAGAGGTCGATGAGGTGGCTCTTGTTGATGCGGGTCGGCGTGCTGTTGATGATGACGAACATCTCGGTCGCGAAGTCGTCGCTGCGACCGTCGAAGATGATGCACGGGACGTTGATGTTGCGCGCATCATCGGGATGCGTGCGCTCGTAGAACTCGAGCGCGGCGAGCCGGTGCTGGCCGTCGATGATCAGATATTTCTCCTCAGGCTCCTGCAGGCGCCCCACCCCGCTGCCGTCATTGTTCGGATCGAACCGCAGCTTCTGCGGCGTGAAAAGGAGAACTGTGCCGGGAATCGGCGGCTGCGACACGGCGGTCTCGTAGAAATTCCGAATCGCGCCGATCTTCGCCTTCGAGAGCTCGCGCTGGAACGCCTTGTCGCTGCGCTCGACGCGGCTGATGAACTGCGCGACATCGTCCTGCGCGGGCGCGCCCTCGGCCTTGATGGCTCCGCCCTCCTCGTCGTAGTACCGGCTGATGAAGCGGACTTGTTGCAGGAGTTTCTCCGAGGGGCAGGAAGCGAAGTAGAATATCGCGTCTTTCTGGCGAATCTGGGTGGCAATCATGCTCATGGTTATGAGGGGAGCGGGTCGCGCCTATGTTTCGGCGCTCGATACAGGATTACCCGAAGACCGTGGCGGGCAAGCGCCGTTCCGGAAAAAGCTCCCAAGCCGGGGCGACCCGAGGAGCGCTTCGTGGGACCAGCTTTCGGAACGAAGGACTACGGGACCACGAGGCCATTGGACCGCCAGCCGCGCGAACATGAGCCCTGAGGAGGCTGCGCCGGGGCAAAAGCGTATCTCGTTCGCGGAGACATTGCGCGGAGGCTGACAAAGGCCGGATTCTCGCAGAGCGAGCTGGCTCAGCGATTGGGCTCCAGCCAGTCGCGAGTTGCCAAGATGGGCCGACCAGTTCCGTGAGTTGCGCGCCGGCGCCCCACGGCGGGACTACTTCACGGGTGCCATTTTCGACATGCTCGAGTCAGGACACAACCGGTGTGCGAAGAGCCGCTCGAACCCGTCGTAGCTGCGAAGCTCGTGAACCGTGAAGCGGATCACGCCGGCATGCACGAGCGGAAGCATCGCCAGGTGCTGCCGCGCCTCCGTCACACTGCCGCACTCGAGCATGATGACTGCATGGTTTCCGGCAGCCGTGAACCAGATGTCGCGGATGATCCCGCGTTTTTGGAGATCCCACACGCATGCAGCCTCCACGCGGAGAATCTGCTCCATCGTGGTCGTTGGCACTGTGGGAAGTTCCCTTTCGATTGCGAGCACGCGCATGGTCAGATGCCGAATGTGCCTTCGGCGCGGTGGTGGAGCAGGATCTTCATGGCTGTGGATTGGGAAGGGAGTAGTGGCCGTGAAGCAGCTTCCACTCGCCGTCGCGCAGCACGAAGACGAGCGACACCGCGAACTGCACCTCGAAGTTCCGGCCGTCGTTGAGCGTGACCTCTGTCGTGCCCTCCGCGGTGAGCAGCGCGGCATCCGGCGCGAGCACGGCGACATGCGGGCTCTCGAATCGACGCTCGACCTTGGCGACACCCTGCGAGCCGGCCCTCACCGCGGCCATCGCCTCGGCGCGCGTCTTAAAGAGCTGTCCATCCTGGATGATCCTCGATTCGTCGGATTCGACGATGCCTGCGAAGAAGGCGTCTGTGTCGAGCCGGCTGGCAGCGTCGTTGAGCCTCTCGTTGGCGGCGAGCACGGCCTGGACGATCTCAGGTTTGTCAGTCGCAGGTGCGGCTTCGGTGGCTCCGGCGGGAAACACATTCGCCGTGCCGAACGACGAAGCGCTCAGGCCGATGCCGAGTGCGAGCGTGGCGATTGCGACTCCAGTGAAACCCGGCGACCGGGCAAGGTTACGCAGTACGGACTTCAGATTTTGCATGGCTGCAGATCGAATTTTTCCAGGTCGATATCTCGGGACGCTTCCCGGCAGTCCTGCATTCTGGCAATGAGCGGCTACGGTTTCGATCCCGCGAATGATGTCCCGAAATTCAGTCGAAGGCTTTATCGCAGAGAGTAGTTTTCGGAATGAAAGCGATTGCCTTTGCCGCCGTCTGTAGACCCTCCCGTCCGCGCGGAACCACCGGGCGGACCGACGAGGAGGTCCCGCTGCTTCCGCAGCGGGCTACACTCAGACGCTGGATTCTCCACCCCAGATCCGAGACCCTAGACCCGAGACCCTATTCCGCTCTCAGCGCCGTCAGTGGATTCACTCGCGTGGCCCGGCGCGCGGGGAACCAGCTCGAGAATATCCCGATCCCAACGATTAACAGCGAGACGGCTACAAGGCTCAGTGGATCATAGGCCGAGACTCCATAGACGACGCTGCCCATGAGGCGGGCGAGCGCGATCGCGCCCAGAAGGCCCAACACGAGTCCAAACAGCGCGAGCTTCAATCCCTGGCCGATGATCAAGTTTCGCACCGATTCGCCGGTCGCGCCGAGCGCCATGCGGATGCCGACCTCGCGCGTGCGCTGGCCGACGATGTAGCTGAGCACGCCGTAGAGTCCGATCGCCGCGAGCAGCAGCGCGAGGCCTGCGAAGGCCGACAGCAGCGTCAGCATGATGCGTTGGTTCGTCACGGTGGAATCGAACACTTCGTCCATCGTGCGCACGTTGAAGATCGGCAGCGTCGGCTCGACCTCACGCATCGCGGCGCGAATCGACGACGTGAGTGCAGCGGGCTCCATTGTCGTGCGAACCACGAATGACAGGAAGCCTGGCGGGTTCTGCCGGTAGGAAAAATAGAGCTGCACGCGCGTGTCCTGCCCGATGCCGTAGTTTTCGACATGCCCGACGATGCCGATGATCGTCGAGTAGTTCGGCGGGTTGCCATGCCCGCCGAAGACGAGCCGCTTGCCGATGGGATCCTGACCGGCGAAATGCGTCTCGGCGAACCGGGTGTCGATCAGGCACACGCGAGGGTCATCCGCCTTCTCCTGGTCGGTGAACCCGCTGCCGCGCAGCAGTGGGATTTGCATCGTCTCGAAGTAGTCGCGGCTCGCGGCGTTGTTCTCGGTGGAGAACCACTTGCCCGGCCCCGGGTCGTCGACGCCCTCGGGGATGAAGCCCGTCTGGTTGCCGCCGCCGGCGAGCGGGAGCGGGTTCGTGAGCGCGACATGCGTCACACCCGGCAGCGAGCGAAGCCGCTCGAGCGCGCGGTCGAGCAATTGCATGCGCTTCTCAGGCTCAGTCCAGTCGCGGCCGGGCATCACGTAGCCGAAGCTGACGATGTGCTCGGTCTTCAATCCGGTATCCGCCTGATAGAGATTGTAGATCGTGCGGATCATCAGGCCGGTGACGAACAGCAGCACAAGCGTCAGCGCGAATTCGCACGAGACGAGGACGGAGCGCCAGCGTGTGCTCACATGTCCACCGCCCGCACGGCCGCCGGCGGACAGGGCCTCGTTGAGATTGATCCGGGAGCCGGTAAACGCCGGCACGAGTCCGAAGAGTGTCGTGACTCCGACTCCGACGAGCACGGCGAACGCGAACACCGTTGCATCCATGCTCACCTGCGTCGTGAACGGCGATGTGGCGGGGATGAGAGTCTTGATGCCCTGCATCGTGCCGTAGCCGACGAGCAAACCGAGCAACGTACCCGCGACTCCGAGCAGCAGGCTCTCCGCGAGCACGAGCCGGATGAGGCGGCTGCGCCCGGCGCCAATCGCGGTGCGCACGGCAAACTCGCGCGAGCGCGCGGCGGCGCGGGCGAGCATGAGGTTCGCGACATTGGCGCATGCAATGAGCAGCACGCCAAACGCCGCGCCGAACGACACCCACACGGCGGTCTTCGCCTGACCAAACACGCGGTCGACGACGGGCTGAAGCGTGACGGAGTTTCCCGTGTTAGTCTGCGGGTATTCCTGCTCGAGCTGTTTCGCCAAAGCGATCATGTCGGCGCGCGCAGTCTCGATCGTCGCACCCGGCTTGAGGCGACCGATCGCGTAGAGTCCCGGGTGATTGCCGCGGTTCATGTTCAAGTCGCCGAAAAGTCCGAACGGCATCCACACCTCGGCGCTGCCGCTGGGGAAGCGGTAGTTCGCCGGCATCACGCCGATGATAGTGTAGGACTCGCCGCTGAGAATGATCTTCTCGCCGAGCACATCGGTGCGGCTTCCGAAGGCGCGCTGCCAGAAACCCTCGCTGATGAGGGCGGTTCGCTCGGCGCCGGGTTTGTCCTCGTCCGCATTGGGCCAACGTCCCAGTCGCGGTGCAACTCCGAGCGCCGGAAACATGTCGTGGGAGAACTGCGCGCCATTGATCCGCTCGGTCTCGACCGGGCCGAGGTAGTTGAAACTCTGGCCGCGCATGACTCCAAGGTGCGTGAAACTCTTCTGGCGGTCGCGCCAGTCGAGATAGTTTGGCCAGGCGACCGACATGCCCGGCACCTGCTGCGAGTGCTCGCTGATGAACACGAGTTCCCTCACCTCCGGCACCGGCAGCGGCCGGACGAGCATCGTGCTCAGGTAGCTGAACACGCCGGAATTCGCGCCAATGCCCAGCGCGAGCGTGAGAATGGCGATCGAGGAAAAGCCAGGGGACTTGGCGAGGGAGCGAAGGGCAAACTTCAGGTCGGGGAGCATGGTGGGAGGGAAGGTGAAAGTGAGAGTGAGAGTGAAAGTGACGGAGACGCGGTATTCGTGAAAACCGCGGATCGGGTGCGTGGTTACGAAAAACTTTAGCTGCCGAGCGGAGGAACCGCGGCTGCGGCGCGGTTGGAGCCGGTAGAACCTCCGTCGTGGCCCTGCGCGTAAGCGCAGGGATCCGGATCCCGCCGCTCACGCGGCGGGCTACAACCGGAGATGTTTCTTGGGAGGTAACGAGGCAGGATTTTGGCGTTCACCGCTCGCTCTGGCTCCTTACGTCGGCAGCTACTTTCGACTGCATGGATACGAGATAGTCTTTTGGTCCCTTGGGTTTTTCGTCTCTTGGTCCCGTCGTCCTGTGGTCAGTGGTCATTTGGTCAGTGGTCATTTGCCCTTTCCTCCACTCTCACTCTCACTTTCACTTTCACTCGGCGCGCAGCGCCGTAAGCGGATTGACGCGTGTCGCGCGGCGCGCGGGCAGGTAGCACGCGAACACAGCCACGGCCGCGAGCACGATCGGCGCGCCGACGAACGCCACGGGGTCGAACGGACTGACTTTGTAGAGCATTCCTGCGAGCGCCTGCCCGAGACCGAGGCCAATGAGCATGCCGAGCGCGACTCCGACGGCGATCATCGCCGCGCCTTCGCGCAGGATCATCGACTGAACCGCGCCGGGCGCTGCGCCGATCGCCATGCGAATGCCGATCTCACGCGTGCGGCGCGCGACCGAGTAGGCTTTCACGCCGTAGAGTCCCACCGCGGCGAGCATGAGCGCGAGGACGCCGAAGACCGAGAACATCGCGGCACCGACGCGCACGATCCAGATCTGGAAGCTGCCGTCGAGATGCTCGCCGAAAGTCGTCGTTGTGAGCACAGGCACGCCCGGCGCGACCGTGCGCAGCTCGCGCCGGATCGCATCGAGCATCGCCGCCTCGGCGCCGATCGCGCTGTTTGCAGTGCGGACGTGGAAAAACACGTTCGATTGAAAGCCCTGCGCGTAGGGCACGAAGATCGTGCCGCCATCGATCTCGGCGAAGAGCTCCCAACGCGTGTTTGGCACTATGCCGACGATCTCGATGGACTTCGGGTCGCTCGCGGTCGCAGCGATGCTCTCGCTCGAGCCAACCCTGCCCGTGTTGCCGCCGCCTTCCGCCTTGGGAGCATCGCGCTCGGCGAACTGGATGTGCTGACCCAGCGCGTCGCCTTCGGGCCAGAGTTTGCGGGCGAGCGCCTCGTCGATGATCGCCACGGCGGGTGCGCCGGGCGTCTCGGTCTCCGCAGAATTGAACGCGCGGCCGCGCAGGATCGGCAGACCCATCGTGGAAAAATAGTCGGCGCCGACGCTGCTCCAGCGTGCGTTGAACGCGAGGCCCTCGCCGGGAGTCGCGGGCTTCGAGTCCTTCGCGGGATTGAGCCCGGCGCGCAGCACTGCGCGGTCAATGCTGACCATACCGAAGGGCACGACTGAAGAGATGCTCGCGGACTGCACGCCGGGGATCGCTGCGATCCGCTCCGCGGCGGAAGCGTAGGCGCGGGTCGCACGGGCTTCGTCGTAGCCGCCGAGCGTGGCGTCGGTCTCGACGAGGAGCGTGCCCTCCGCGTGGAATCCCGTCTCGACGCCTCCGGCGGCGAGCGCTCCGCGAATGAAGAGACCTGCGGCCGTGAGCAGGCCGAGCGAGAGCGCGAGTTGGGCGACGACGAGCGGATTGCGCGGCAGCCAGCGGCGCCGGCGGCGGGTCGTATCCTCGCCTGCGTTGTCCTTGAGATCGGTGAGCACATCGCCACGCGAGAGTTTCAGCGCCGGCCCGAGTGCGAAGAGCACGGTGGCGAGCGCGCAGAATCCAAACGTGGCGCCGAACAGCGCCGGGTTGCCCGCACCCTTGAAGAAGAGCGACACCGGCGCCATCGCGCCGACGCCCTTCATCAGGATGCCCGTCGACCAAGTGCCGAGGACGAAGCCCGCTGCGCCGCCCGCGAGCGCGAGCACGAATCCCTCGGTGAGCAACTGGCGCACGATGCGGCCGCGTCCACCGCCGAGCGCGAGGCGGATGGCGAACTCCTTGCGACGCGCGGTGCCGCGGGCGAGGAGCATGTTCGCGAGGTTCAGGCTCGCGATGAGAAGCACGATCGCGGCCATGCTGATCAGCGTGACGCCGAGCATCGAGAGAGTTTTCTCCTCGGCCGGCGCGTTGCTCGTGCTCAGGCGCGGGAGCGCGCGCAAGGTGAAGGTCTTCTCCTTCATCTCCTCGGGGTAGCGATCGCGAAGTTGCACCGCGAGGGCCTTGAGGCCGGGCTCGGCGTCAGCCATTGCCACGCCGGGCTTGAGCCGGCCGACGAGGAAAAGGTTGTAAGCGTCGGAGCGATCGAGCGTCCGCCGGCCCTCGGCGCCGAAGTCGTTGTTGAGAATGTCGAAGCATCCGAGCGGGAAATACAGCTCGGGCCCGAAGAGCATCATCGTGCCGCTGAAGCCCTCGGGCGTGATGCCGACGACGGTGAAGGGCCGCTCGTTGATGCGCACCGTGCTGCCCACGAAGTCGGCCGGCAGGCCGACGCGCTTCCAATAATTGTAGCTCGCGACCACCACCGGCACAGCGGCGCCGGGCCTCTCCTCTTCGGCGAGGAATCCGCGGCCGCGAAGGAGCGGGACTTGCAGCGTGGAGAAATAGTTCGCGCTCACGGTCGCGCCGAACGTGCGCCGGGCGTTCTCGCCCTCGCCTACTCCGACCATCATGAGGTTGTGCGCCATGATGTCGGTGAACGAGGTGTTACCCTCCTGGATCTCCTTGTAGGCCGGGTAGGAAAACATCCGGAATTTCTTAGGGGTGATCTCGTCCTGCGTGTAGAGTTGCACGACCTCCTTCTCCGCAGGCCACGGCCGCGGGCTGTAAACGAGTTCGTGGACCATGCTGAAGATCGCGGTGTTCACGCCGATGCCCAGGGCCAGCACGAGGACGGCGGCGATGGTGAACCCGGGGGTCTTGGTGAGGAGGCGGAGCGAGAACTTCAGGTCTTGGAGGAGTGTGTTCATAGGGGTCGGAGCGTGCTGAGCCACGGACAGAACCCGCGGCCGCGCCCGAAAGTTGCAGCGAAGACGCGCCGTTCCGAATGTAGCAGGAGCCCGCCTGTCCCGAGCCTGTCGAGGGGCTTGCGGGCGATTGTTTGTGGTTCGTGTAGCCCGCCCCGTGCCGCGCCCTCCGTAGCTCAAAGAGCGAAAGAGGGAGGCGGCGGGACTGAATCGCCCGCAAGCGGGCTCCTACAAAATCACTCCGCCCCTCACTCAAACCCCTTGCCGTGGAATGCTCGATTCCACGCGCGGCGATCGCTCTTCGTCGGCCGGCCGCTGCCCGCCGGCCGTGCGAGGAGATTCTGCACGCGGCGCTCGCGCGCGAGCGCGAGCTGATCGGGCGGCGTGATGTCCGCGACGAACGCCGTGAGCGCCGACGCCTTCACGCGATGATCGAGCTCAGCGATCACGCGCAGCGTGCGCGTCCATCCGCCGAGATTGATTTCGATCACATCGCCGGGTCGCACCGCGCGCGCGGGCCGCACGATCTGATCGCCGATCGCGACCTTGCCTGCGCGGCACGCGTCGGTCGCCTGCTGGCGTGTCTTGTAGACGCGCGCGCACCACAGCCACTTGTCGAGCCGGGTCGAATCGTGCGGCGCTTCGCCGTTGTCCATTGGCACGGAATGTGACCGCGCCGCGTGCGCATTGCAAACGCGGCGACGGGGCGCGCCGGCGACGTGGGGTTCCCGCTTGCAGTCGCGCACAGGCGGGGCACCTTTCCCCGGATGATGAAAACACTCCTTTCCTCGGCCTTTCTCGCCTCGCTCCTCGTGCTTGCCGGCTGCGGCGGTAGCGAAACCAAGTCCGCCCCCACGGCGACCGAGCCTGCGGCCGCTCCACCGGCCGCACCGGCCGATCCTGAGGGCGTGAAAGTCATCCGCCTCACGGGCGACGACCTGATGAAGTTCAACATCACAACCATTGAGGCCACGCCGGGCGAGTCGTTGCGCGTCGAGCTGAAGAACATCGGCCGGATGCCCAAGCAGACAATGGCGCACAACTTCATCCTCCTCCAGCCGATGGCCGACGCCCAACTCAACGCCATTGGTATCGCAGCCTCGATGGCCGCGCCGACCTACCTTCCCAAGGACATGTCGAACGTGCTCGCACACTCGAAGAAGATCCTCGGCCCCGGCGAGTCGGAAACGATCGATTTCAAAGCGCCCACCGAACCCGGCGAGTATCCCTACATCTGCACCTTCCCCGGCCACTTCGCCACCATGCGCGGCAAGCTGATCGTGAAGTAACCCGCGGCGACCCGCCTCACACTCACAGACGCCCGCCGGCCCCGGCGGGCGTTTTGTTTCGATGCAATCGACGACTGCAATCGGATTTCACAGGAGCACGCAGAGGCAGCAGAGAGTCCCGAGGATCGACCTTGGCATTTCAACAGGATCTCACAGAAGGAAACGAAGGGAACGAAGGCGAGGCCAGTCGGTCCGGAGGATTCTACAGAGGCACCACCGAGACACAGAGACACAAAGCTTTGAACCGCTGATCTTCGCTAATGACTTCGAATTGAAGAGGCCTGCGAGCAGCCCCAGGCCTCGCCTGATCGGCGACGCGCGAACGAGTGGTGTGCCTTCCCGGATTAGCGGAGATGAGCGCAGATTAGCGGTTTCAAAGTTGCATCGTCGGTTCACGGTCCTGGGACTTCGTGAACGCGCGGTGCGTTCCGGAGGGCGGAACGAGTCGGGGCTTGAACCGTCCGCTCACGCGTGGCTAATTCCGGGCTGGCTCCGTCCCCATAGTTCAACGGATAGAACAGTGGTTTCCTAAACCATTAATCCAGGTTCGATTCCTGGTGGGG
>DATKCJ010000362.1:0-4007 GCA_035513275.1 Opitutaceae bacterium | reverse complement strand
CTCGGCCACCGCGAAGCCGACAGCGGTCGACGTGAAGCTCTTGCTCAGCGAAAACATCATGTGCGGCTCGTGTGCGGCGTAGGGCTCCCACCATCCTTCCGCGATGACCTTGCCGTGGCGGATCAGCATGAAGCTGTGCATGCCGTCGGCGCGCGGCTCGACCTGTTTGATGAACTCCAGGATCGCAGCGGAAGACACACCCTCGGCCTCGGGCGTCGAGCGCGGAAACGTAAATGGCTCGCCGGCACGCGCAAGCGCGCCAAGGAACAGGAACGACAGGAAAATGCACAGTGGCTTCATAGAGGATAAGGGTCGGAGAAGACGACGAGAGGGTCGTTCTTCGAGCGATTGCAGGGCGCAGCATTGCCGGCGAACACTCACATGTCACCGACCAAAAATGAATCCCGTCCATCGTCGAACGATAGACGGGAGTCGAAGCGCGAAACGAAACAGTGATGCGAAACTAAAGTCCCTGGCTTGGCAGCGCGCTGGTCGCGTGAATCCGCCCAAACGCTGCCTGGAGACGCTCCCACGAGGCAGTGACAGTGTCGCGCGCGGTATTCCACGAATTCGCATCGGCCGTGCTGACGGCGTCGAGCTTGTGCTTGAAGTCCCCCTCGGCGATCATGACCTCGGCCATCGCAGCCTTCTGACGGTCGCTTGCGTTGGAATCGGGATTCTTCGCCTCGTATTCGCGCAACTGCGCGGCGAACTCGGAATGCATCGCCTTGAACTGCACCGCGAATTCGTCGCGCCGGTCGAAGCCAAACGACGTGAGGGCATCCTGACGGATGCCCGGAGTCTGCGGGTCTCCGGTTCTGCCGGAGACATCGCCCGGCTTCTCACTGGAGCAACCCGCGAAGATCAGCAGGCCTGCACTGGCCAACAAAATCGGAAACGGGTGGAAGGATTTCATTTTCATGGGACGGAGGTGTTGGTGGTTTGAAGAAGGTCCGGGCATCGGCCCAGGGCCGGAGAATGTGGGTCGCGCAAGATCGAGAGAGGATGAATCGAACGGTGTTTGCAGTATCGCATGCGGCGATTCCTCATCGGAAAATCGACGTTGTTTCCACGACTCGCATGGTCCTCCGCACTGTGCAGCAGCCGCGCTGCGTCGAGTGTGACAATGCGACGACCGGCTTTGTTTCCTCCGGCTCTAAAATACTTCCAGACACTCCTCGCGGACCGCGCGCCTCCAAGCACAAGCACAGGTCCTCGCGTTGACTCGCGGTATTTGTTGCCCGGCGGTCACGAGCGCCCGCGGTTATGCAACCTCAAGAATCGGCGCCTGGGGGTGGGGCTGTCGATTTCGAATCGAGAGCTACCAGGCACTCGCCCACTCCGCGTCCTGCAACCGAAGTCACTTCGAACTGCGCACTCCGCCAGTCGACACGATCACCAACCTTCGGGGGCCGTCCCAGCAGATCGAGAACCAGCCCGCTGACTGTGTCGACCGATTCATGCCGCACGTTGACCGCGAGGATCTCCGCGAGCTCTTCGAGACGCAGTGTCCCGGTCACGCGGTAGCGTCCGTCCGGCTCGCGAGACCAGAAGCGTGTCCGCCCGCTTGATTCCTCGGTCGCGCCGATGATTTCGGCTGAGAGATCCTCGGTCGAGATCATGCCCTCGGTGCCACCATGCTCGTCCATGACAATCGCGAGCTGGGAGCGGACTGCGTGCATGGCGCTCAGCACGTCGGCGAGCGGCGCGCTCTCAGGCACGAAGGCAACAGGCGCAACGTCCTGCGCCTCCAAAGTTCCTTTGGATCCGAGAAGTCTGAGGAGAACTTTCACATGCACGAATCCGATGATGTGGTCCCGGTCGCGTTCATACACAGGGTAGCGGGCGTGAGGTGCTCGCCTCACTGTCGCCGCGATCGTGTCGGTCGTCGCGTTGATCGGCAGTGCGACCATCCGCACGCGCGGCACGGCCACTTCACTCGCGGTCAATTCCCCGAAGTCGAAGAGCTCGCGAAGCAGTCGTCCCGTCTCAGGGTGAATCAGTCCGCCCGCCTCGCTCTCGCGGATGATGAGCTCAAGCTCCTCGGGGGAATGGTAGTGGCTTTTTGTGAACTCGCGCCGCACGCCCATGAGCGCGAGCAGCCCGTTTCCGGTGCTGTTGAGCAGGACCACGAGCGGCAACAACAACCGCTTGACCACGAGCATCGGCGTGCTGACCTGCAAGACCGTCTGCTCCGCATGACTGAGCGCGAATGTCTTCGGCACCATCTCACCAAGAACGATGTGAAGATAGGTCAGGAACAGGATCGCTACTCCGCTCGCCAGGCCGTGTGCCAGCAACCACTTCGCCCAGGCAGCGCCCTCCAGCCATGAAGCGATCCAGACTGCCAGCGTGTGCTCGCCATACATTCCCAAGCCGAGGCTCGCAAAGGTGATGCCGAGTTGCGCGGTCGCGATGTAGCGGTCCTGCTTCCGCGGATCGTTCTGGATGTCCCTAACCCTGCGTGCGGTTGGATCCCCATCCCGTGCCCGCCGCTCGATCGCACTGCGCGGTGCTCCGATGATCGCAAACTCCGCAGCCACGAACAATCCATTGAGGAGGATCAGCAGGGCAATGATTGCGATGGGAATCAGGATGTCCATGGCTCAGTCCTCCTCCCCGCCTTCGAAAACGTCCCGCGGCGGCGCCACCAGCACCGACACGATCGTTTGCCTTTCGACACGCTCCACCTCGATCTCGACGCCGCGAATCGCAACCTTCTCGCCGGGCTTGGGCATGTGCGCGAACTGCTTCAGGATCAAACCACCGATCGTCGTGACCTGCCGGTCGCGCCAGTCCACACCGAGGACGCGGTAGAGATCGGTCAAGGGGAGCAGGCCCGGAATCCGCCAGCGCCCGTCTGGCAATTTCTCCGGCAGCGATTGCCCCGGGAGTTCATGGGCGCCCGTCGGAACGCCGAGCAACTCGTCGAGCACGTCCTGCAAAGTGACGACTCCCGCGACGCTTCCGAATTCGTCGACGACGATCGCGATCCGCTGCCCCCTTCGACGCAACTGGGGCAGCAACTGGTGAATCGGCGTGGTGCGCGCCACCGCGAGGATAGGACGCAACACGGCCTCCAGCGCGGGCTCCTTCCCCTGCGCAACGTGCGCGGCCAGATCGCGCGTGTGCACGAAGCCGACGACGTTCTCGGCATCGTCGCGATAGACAGGCAGCCGCGTGAAGGGGCTGGAAACCACGGCGCTGATGATCGACGGAAAATCGGCGTCGCCGTTGATCATCCGCACGCGGGGGCGCGGTGTCATCAACTCGCGCGCGGTCCGGCCGCTCAGGCGGATTGCATCATGCAGCCGCTTCTGCTCCTCCGGCTCGAGCAGGCCCCCGTCCGCACTTTCGGCGAGGAGCATGTCGATTTCCTCGGGCGAGTGGATGTGCCGGTGGGCGCCCGGCTGCCCACCGAATAGCCTCACGATCGCCAGACCGCTGCCATTGAGGACCGCGATGAACCAGCGGAAGAGCGAGAGCGACCAGACCATCGGCAGGTAGGTCACCAGCGCCGTCTGGGTGGCGAACTGCAGGGCGAGGGATTTCGGGACCAGTTCGCCCAGGACGACCTGTAATATCGTGAGGAACACCAACACCGAAACAGCGGCTGTCGAGACCGCTGCGACGGGTTCCCAGCCAATTTCCTTGAGCCAATTTCCAAGATCAAGAGCAACGGCGAACTGCCCGAAAGCTCCGAGCACCAGGCTGGAGAACGTGATCCCGATCTGGCATGCGGCGATGTAGCGGTCGAGCTTGTGTGAGTCCTCGAGGATCACGAGCAACCCGACTGCGAATCGACTTCCCGCCTGCGCGCGCTCGCGAATCTGCCCGCGGCGCACACCGACGGCGGCAAACTCCGCGGCAACGTAGAGTGCGTTGACCAGGATCAGAACCAGAATGACAAACCAGTCGACTACGTTCATCTTGCCGCATCTTGAGTTCGACCGCCGCTGCAGTTCCTTGCAACCGAATTACCCGGGAGGCGCCCACGAAGCGCGCTT
>DATKCJ010000361.1:0-8158 GCA_035513275.1 Opitutaceae bacterium | reverse complement strand
TATCTGGTCGTCGCCGCGGGTGGGCAGACGAGCTACTTCGGCCATCCCGAGTGGGAAGAGCACGCGCCGGGCCTCAAGTCGATCGACGACGCCGTGCGCATCCGCCACGAGATCCTTGGCGCGTTCGAGCGCGCGGAAATGACCGACGACCCGGCCGAGCAACGCCGGCTGCTCACAACCGTGGTCATCGGCGGCGGGCCGACAGGTGTCGAGCTCGCGGGGGCGTTTGCCGAGCTGCAGCTCCATGTGCTCGCGGGCGATTTCCGCCGCGTGAATCCCGGCGTCGCCCGCGTGATCCTCGTCGAGGGTTCGCCGCGCGTGCTCGGCCAGTATTCGGAAGACCTTTCTGCGAAGGCGCGCAAGCAGCTAGAGGATCTCGGCGTATCGGTATGGGTGGGCACTCGCGTGGCAAACATCCGCGCGGGCGAGGTTGACATCCAGGGCGGGGAGACGATCCGCGCGGGTAACATCATCTGGGCGGCTGGTGTCTCCGGGTCACCGCTCGCGGCGATGCTCGGCGTGCAGCCCGATCGCGCCGGACGCGTGCCGGTGCAGCCCGACCTCAGCCTCGCCGGTCACCCGGAGTTATTCGCCCTGGGCGACATGGTGACAGTCACAAACGCCGACGGTTCGCTCGTCCCCGGCATCTGCCCGGCTGCGATCCAGATGGGCAAGCACGCGGCGGGCGTGCTCGCGCGGGAGATCGCTGCGCGTTCGCACGGCGCCGAGCCGGATCCGCGCGAGCCGTTCCGCTATAGCGAAAAGGGCACGATGGCCACGATCGGCAGGCGGCGCGCGATCGCGCAATTCCGCAAGCTCGAGTTGTCGGGCATGCTCGCGTGGTTGATGTGGCTGTTCATCCATCTCGTTTTTCTTGTCGGTTTTCGAAACAAGATCTCGGTGTTCCTGAGCTGGACCTATTCCTACTTTACCTACAAGCGGGGCGCGCGCGTCATCTACGGCGGGCCGCCCGCGAAGGACGGCGGCTGACGCGCGCATGATCACCGCGCTCGATCTCGCAGGCATGTTCGTGTTCGCGCTCTCGGGAGCGCACGCAGCGGCGCGCAAGGGGATGGATGTCGTCGGCATGTTCACACTCGGGCTCGTCACGGCCATCGGCGGTGGCACCGTGCGCTCACTTCTCATTGGCGATTATCCGGTGCCGTTTCTCCGAGCGCCGTGGCCGTTCGCCAGCGTGCTGCTCGCCACCCTCATTGTCTTCCTTGGCTGGCAACAGATCGAGCGACTCAGCAAACCGATCCGTCTCTTCGACGCGATCGGGCTCGGCGTCTACATGGCACTAGGTGTCACCATCTCGCTGGATCTCGGCCAGCCGTGGTGGTCCGCGTTGCTGCTCGGCTGCGCCACCGCCGTTTCGGGCGGGATATTCCGAGACATCCTTCGCAACGAGGTGCCGTTTGTCCTGCTGCCGGGCGAGTTCTACGCGACGACTGTCGTGCTCGGCGCGGTGGCGTTCCTCACTCTCGAATCCGCCGGCGCGCCGCGGCAAGTGGCGATGGTGACCGGCGCGGCGCTGACGATCACGACGCGCCTGTTCGCGATGTATTTCCGCTGGAGCACCACGCCGGCGCGCGAGTAGCGCAGCTCAACTGTTCACGACGCCCGCGATTGCCGCGGCGAACTGCTCGAGCGAGAACGGCTTTGGAAGCCCGGCCTTGAAACCGAACGCCGCTGGATTGCCCATCACGCCCGAGGTCGAGTAACCGCTCATCGCGAGCGCCCGCACGTCGGGATCGATCTCGCGGATGCGCTCGAGTGTCTTCTCCCCGCCGATGCCGCCGGGGATGACCATGTCGAGCACGATCGCGGCGAACGGCTTTCCCTCGCGCATGGCCTGCTGATACGCAGCGATCGCCTCCTCGCCATCCTTGGCCAGCACGACTTCGTAGCCGAAACGGGACAATCCGCGCTGTGCGACGAGGCGGATCACGTGCTCGTCGTCCATCACGAGTAGGCGGCGATTGCCGTCCTTCGACTCCGTCGTGGCGCGCGCTTCGGATTCGGGCTCGAGTCGGGCCGTTGGAAGCAGAATTGTGAACTCGGTGCCCTTGCCGACTTCTGATTTGACGGAGATTGAGCCGCCGTGGTGACGCACGATTGAATACGTGGTCGCGAGTCCGAGACCGGATCCCTGCGGCTTCGTCGAGAAATAGGGGTCGAAAATTCGCGTGAGGATCTCCTCGGGGATGCCGTGGCCCTTGTCGGTCACGCGGATTCTGAGGTGCCCGCCGCGGTCGCGAGTAAAGAAGTCTTCGTCGCAAACGCGGTCAACTGAGACGACGATGACGCCGCCGTCGGGCATCGCCTGGTCCGCGTTGATGATGAGGTTTTGCAGAACCTGGCTGATCTGCCCTTCGTCCGCCTCGACCGGCGGTGCGTCGGGCGCGATATCCACCTGGACCTTGCAGCGCGAGCCACGCGACGAAAGGTGCGCCGCGGAGTTGACGGTGTCCGCGAGCGAGACGATGCGCATCACCGGCATGCCGCCGCGTGCAAACGTGAGCAACTGCGCGGCGAGCGAGCGGGCGCGTCCGCTCGCCTTCTCGATCGCGTCGAGGGACTCGCCCACGGGTGCGTCCTTCGGGAGGTCCATCCGCACGAGCGAGAGATTGGCCGTGATCGCGGTGAGCACGTTGTTGAAATCGTGTGCGATGCCGCCCGCGAGGAGCCCGAGCGCCTCGAGTTTGCTCGCGCGGAGCCGCTCCTCCTCGTGCCGCCGCCGCTCGGTGATGTCCTGCCCGACCACGAGGAGCCTCTCCTCGCCGTCGATGTTGAGAATCGTGCGCTGGAATCCGCACCAGAAATTCGAGCCGCCCTTGCGGATGTGCACCGCCTCGCCGCCGAGCGCGCCGGAATCGCGGGTCTTCGCGAGCAATTCAGCGGTCGCAGCGGCATCCGGGCGATCGAGGAGAAACTCTTCGTAGGGACGACCCAGCATCTCCTCGCGTTCGAAGCCGTGCATCGATGCCGCGCGGTCGTTGCAATCGACGATCGTCCACCGCCCGGCATGCCCGCCGATGTCGAGCAGCAACATGCCCTCAGGGGATCCCTCGAATATCGCACGAAAGGCGGTCTCGGTGCGCTTGCGCTCTGTGACGTCGGTGCTGGTGCCGATGATACGCACCGCCTTGCCCTTCGCATCGCGGACCGCCGATCCCCGCGAGAGGAACCATCTCGTCTCGCCGCGCTTCGTAATCATCCGGTGCTCGGTCTCGAACGAAGTGGCCGCCCCCGAGACGATGCTGTCGACGTCGAACTCGAACCGCACCGCATCCTCGCGAGGCACGTGCGAAAGCCACGAGGCAATGTTGTTGGAAAACTCCTCGTTGGCGAAACCGAGTGTGTCCTTGAGCTCGGCGGCGATGAACATATCGCCTGCCTCAGGCTCGAAATCCCACACGCCGACCCCGGTGACCTGCATCGCGAAACGCGAACGCTTCTCGGCCGCCTCCAGGTTCATCCTGAGCCGCTGACGATCAATCTGTCCCGCGATCAAGGAGCCTGCGATCGTGAGCATCATGATCGCGTCCGGATCCCACGTGCGCTCATGCGAGCACTGGTCGAATCCGATCACGCCCCACCACACGCCGCCGACCATCAGCGGCACCATGAGGATGGATTTCACATCCTGCGGCCCGAGGACCGCGTGCTCCATGTCGGTGAACTTTCTCGCCTGTGCCTGCATCGCCCGGCCGGACGATAATTCCTCCAGCCAGCGTTCGCCGAGCTTCTCGTAGGAAAAGCCACGCGTCCCGGATTTCTCGAACGCGCTGTCGACCCCGTCCGCGCACCACTCGGCCTTCTGGCTGGCGATGAGCGTGCCGGTTTTCCGATCAAAGCCGTTCTCAAACACATAGACGCGGTCGAAATCCATCGACCTGCCGATCACGCCAAGGATGCTCCGGAACTCCCACCAAACCGGGGAGTGCCCGGACAACTCATCAAGGACGCGAGTCACCACATCGATCGCTCGCTTGCTTTGGGCCGCGGGCGCCTCGGAGTCCTCTGCCTCGGGTAGTAACACGGTTGGCCCTGACCACTAACAATGACCCACCACGCCGCAACACTTCCTTTGTGGCCCGGAGGGAAAGTTTCCCGGAGGGCTGCGCATATATTGGCGTAATAACAGAACGCGCGACGCACGCGCCTTGATCCTTAGTCCCTCTTCCGACTGCGTGGCCGGCGTGACGGCTTGGCGTTCAGCGAGAGCATGCCTTCGTCGTCGCGGCTGAACCAGAATCGGTGACCGTGCTCCTCGACAAATACCGGCTTCTCGCCGGCGTCTATCGGCACGGCCAGCCCCGCGCCAACGAGCGCGTCGAGAAGCGAAGCCTGGGAAACTCCGAGCGAAGTGGCCAGATCGGATGCCGAAGACGCGGCCGTGGTGCTGCGTCCGATCTTCGCGAGGTGTGCCGGCGCGAGTTCGAGCACAGTCTCGGAGTTCACGTCCGCGGGCGAAGACGGTGCGGACGTCGCGGACGGGGCCTCTGCCGCTGCGTCGGACAACACAGGCGGGAGCGACGAATCCGTGGCTGCTTCCGGCTGCGCGGATCCCGTGTGCTCTGCGCTTCCGGCGAACTTCTCGCGGGCGTTGATCCACACCTGACCCTTCTCATTCTTGTTGAGCCAGTATTCGAGTCCCTCGATCTCGACCGGCGCGATGTCCGCCGTCGGGTCCTCGGCTAGTGTGAGACCCATGCCGGCGAGGGCCGCGGCGAGTGCCTCCTCGGATTGGCGGAGCGCACGGGAAAGAAACGGCAGGCTGCCGGACAACCCGCGGTTGCCGCGGTTGCGCCGCATCATCGGGCGCAGCTTGGCCAGGAGCGCCGCGCCCTCGGGCAGTTCGCCGGGCGGCGTGGCTTCCTTCGCTTCGGCGCGCGATTCCTCTCTCCGCCTCGGCTCGACCGGTTTCGCTTCCCCGGCCTGCTTCTTCGGTTGCGGCGGACGGTAGCGCGACTTCGGAACACTGTTGATCCAAACTTCGCCCCGCGAATTCACGTTCATCCAGAACATGTCGCCGCCGTGCTCGTGCGGCTCGGAGTCCTTCTCGTCGTCGCCGAGCTTGAGGCCGGCCTCGGAAAGTGCGCCGATGAGGTCCTCCTCGGATTGGTCGAGTTTCTTCGCGAGATAGACGACGCTGCCCGAGGCGCCGGGGCCTCGGTTGTTGCGTTTCATCAACGGGCGGACGGCGTCGAAGAGGTCCCCCACAAGGTCGCGCTCCTGGTCGTCGTCTTCGTCCTCCTGCGAGCCCTCCTCCTCGATGGACTTTGCGTAAAACTCCCTCTCACGGGCGAGCGTCTCGACCCATGCCTCGCGCTCGCGATCCGCCTCCTCCTTCGCCGCCGCGATCGCCTCCTTGTCCATCGCCGCCGGCATTTCCGCCGGCGTGATGTCGCGCAGTATCGGGCGTCTTGCGAGGCCACTGAACTTGAGCGGCGTCTCCGGGTCGGTCTGCCAGCTCACGACCTCCCATTGCTGCTGCCCGAGTTCGTTTAAAAATTGATCCAGCATGGCCATCGATCCGAGGCCCATCTTACCGCCGGACAAAACCTTGTATTCCCAATTTGCCATAGAAACTGCGAGTTCCTAGGCAACGGCCTCTCGATTGGCGAAGCCTAAATCGGAACATTCGCGCGATGGCGGCTTGCGACAACCCCAGCCGCGTCCGAATCTCGGCCCTCGCCGATGGAAAATCCAAAGCTCACCGGTAAACAAAGGACCCACCTGCGCGGCCTTGGGCAGAAGCTCGACTCCGCGCTCTCGGTCGGTCGCGGCGGTGTCACGAAGACCGTCCTAAACGAACTCGAGCGCCTGCTCGCGTCCCACGAACTCGTGAAAGTGCGCGTGCTCGCCGAGCGCGACGACCGGCCGGCGATCACCGAATTGCTCGCGACCGGCACGCGTTCCGAGATCGTCGGCAGCGTCGGCAAGACCGTGCTGCTTTACCGCGCCGCCCCAAACCTCGGTGCAAACCGGATTCACTTGCCGGCCGCATCGCACGACTGATCGGTCGCACGCTTTCCTAGGTAGGGGCGGTTATCCTTAACCGCCCTTTTGTTCAATGATTGATGCAAGGGCGCGTCGGGATACGCGCCCTACTTCTCGAAGCTGTTACTTACTATGTGGCCATGGCGAACTCGCCACCCTCGCCTACTTTCCCAGCTCCGCAAACGCGTCGAGCACGATGCCAGCCGTGAGCACCTCGGGCAGCGGCTTCGGTTCCGCGCCGGGTAGGTAGATGAGGTTGAACGGCACGGCCGATCGCTTCCATCGAGCGAGTTCCGCAGTGATGGCGCCATCTTGATTCGTCCAGTCGCCACGCAGCGTCGCGATATTGTGCTTCGCAAAAAATGCGCGCACTTCACTTGAGCCAAACACAAGTTTCTTGTTCGCCTGGCACGTCACGCACCAGCGCGCGGTGAAATCGACATACACCGGCCGGCCTTCCTTCACGAGTTCGGCGACTCGCGCCGCCGACCACGGCTCCCAAATGATGTCGTCCGGCGCGGGATCGCTTGTCCTCGGCATCCCGTAGAGAAATCCGCCGACGAGCAGCACCGCAGTGACGACCTGCGCCGTGCGACGCACCCCGCGCGAGCGCGAGATCGTGCCCCAGTGACCGAGCACCCAGCCTGCGATGCCGACAACGACGAGCCCGAACAGCACGCTCAGGAAACCATCGCCGTCCACTTGCGCTGCGAGCACCCACACAAGATAGGCGACCGTCGCGTAAAGCAGGAACGCCATCGC
Organism: Opitutaceae bacterium; assembly: GCA_035513275.1. Lineage (GTDB taxonomy): Bacteria > Verrucomicrobiota > Verrucomicrobiia > Opitutales > Opitutaceae > DATKCJ01. Next base: position 1,387 of record DATKCJ010000361.1, on the reverse strand, counting down.
CTGCTTGAACGTCTCCATCCACGCGCCGGGCCGCGGCAACAGACGGATCGCCGCTGGAAATGCAGAGAGCAACATGTAGGGCGCAGCCAGCCCGAGCGCGATCATGGTGAACGTGAGCACGGACTCAAACGGTGGCAGTGAAAGCGCGGCGCCCAGCGCGGGTCCGAGCATCGGCGCAGCGCACGGCGTCGCCACCACGGTTGCGAGCACTCCCGAGAAAAACGTGCCGCCGAATCCGCTCTTCGACTGCAGACCCGATCCAACCCCGATCAGCGAGCCGCCGATCTCAAACACCCCGCTCATGCTCAGCCCGAAGACGAGCAGCAACACCGTGAGCACGTAGACGAATACCGGCGACTGAAGTTGAAATCCCCATCCAAGCTCCGCGCCGCCCGACCGCAGCACGAGCAGCAATCCGGAGAGCACCCAGAACGAAATCAGCACTCCCGCAGTGAACACGAGTCCGTGCATCACCACGCGGCCGCGCGCCTCGCCTGCCTGGTTCACGAAGCCCATGATCTTGATTCCGATCACGGGGAAAACGCACGGCATGAGGTTCAAGATCAGTCCGCCAAGGAACGCGAGGAGCAACACCGTCGCGAGGCTCGTGCCATCGCCTTCCGCAGTCGCTCCTGTCGTGCCGGCAAACGCCGCCGCCGGCGGCGCACCGTCGATCAAATCGAACGAGACTTCGAACACCTCGGCTCCGCCCACGAACCAGCCGCCTTCGGCGCGGAGCAAGCCCGACAACTTCGCCGGATGTTTCGCGTAGTCCGTTTCGACGAGTTCAATCCTCACCTGCCGCTCCGAGCGCTGCGCAGTCTGATCGATCCCGGCCTCAACGAATCCCTGGTCGTCGAAGAAATAGAAATCCTTCGCGCCGGGGTTCAGTTCCTTCGACCCATCGATGACAAGCGTGATGTTCTTACCCGTGCGATAGGCCTTCAGAGCGAGATCAGTCGGCGCGGCCGGCGGCAGTGCCGCGCGAGCTTTCGCGATGTCCGCGCTCCACTTCGGATCTCTTTCCGCCTCTGCCGCGACTGGCAGCGTGAGTGTGACGTCGACCTCACCGGGGATGCATGCCTCCTTGCACATCAGCCAGGTCGCGGTCGCGCCAAGTGTCACCGAGTCGCCGGGCTTCAGCGTCGCAGGTGCCGCAATGTCGATCAGCAGGTAGATGACGCCGCCGTAACCGTAGGTCTTCAGCCCACTCGTGTCGGTGATGTCTGGCACCGGCCAGCGGATCGGCCCAGCGGAGAATCCCTCGGGCAGTTTCCATGCGAGTTCGGTCTGGAGTCCCGCATCGCCAGGATTCTTCCAATAAGTGTGCCAGTGGTCGTCGTGATTGATCCGCAGCGCCACGGTCAGCGTCTGCCCCGGCACGACG
>DATKCJ010000360.1:0-2959 GCA_035513275.1 Opitutaceae bacterium | reverse complement strand
CCTCGACGAGACCGTCCGCTACCCGGTGTTCATGCGATTCGAAGACCAGCACATCGGCGCGCTGACGCCTCTCCTCAAAACGCGCGCCGAGGCGGAAGATTGGATCGCTCAGCTCGCTGCAGACGGGGAGCAGATGGATCGGATCATTGCAACCGAGTTCGTCGAGACCATCGATCACCAGCGGCTCTACCGCAAGTTTGGTGCATTCCGCATAGCTGGGAAGATCGTCCCGCGCCACATGTTCGTTGGCACGCACTGGGAGGTCAAGCAGGCTACGAACACGAAGTCGGCGTTCCGCCGGCGCGAGGAGTATGGATACCTTCGCGAAAACCCGCACGCAGACCGCATTCTCGAGATCTTCGACATGGCAGGCTTGCAATACGGCAGAATCGACTACGCGCTCAAGGACGGCCGCATCCAGGTCTGGGAGATCAACGACAACCCGCAGTGCAACTCCAGCCTTGTTCGCTACTACAAGGGGAGGTTCGGTAGAAACCTCTTGAGCCTTGCCGGAATGGATCGGGCGTTTTCAATCCTAGAGAGCAGAATCGAGGCGGGCAAGCCTCTTGAGATCAAGTTTGCCGAAGGAGTCACCAAGGAGGCGCTATGCGCCCGGTGATCGTGCACTTGGCCACCGATCGCGGGATCACGTCGTTCCGCAACACGAAGCGTCGCGGTCAGCAACTGGGCTACGAAGTCGTCCCTGTTCGCTACAGTGAGCTGCTCAAGAGGACTGAGTGGCCGCGCGGGATGTACTTTTTCAGCGACATGGAGCGCGCAAGCAAGTGGCAGTGCTCGATCGCTGCGCAACTATGGCAACAGCTCGCCGACAGGCCCGGCGGATACCGGTTGTACAACCATCCTGTCCGCCATTTGCGGCGTTACGAGCTTTTGCGGGCGCTCCACGAAGCCGGCATCAACGATTTCACTGCATATCGGCTGGATGAGATCACTCACTCAGTTCGCTATCCGGTGTTCGTGCGCTATACCGACCAACACATCGGCCCTTCGACAGGCTTGCTTTACAGCGAGGCAGAGCTCGAAGATGCGCTCGCAAAGCTCCTCATCCGGGGCCATCCGCCTGACCGACTGATTGTGGTCGAGTTCCAGGACACGTCGCAGGGCACGGGGCGGTTCAAGAAGTTCGGCGCTTTCCGACTTGGTGAACACGTTTACACCGGCCACATGATGGCCGCCGGCGAGTGGTCGGTAAAGCGAGAGATCAACGACAGCGACCTCGTCGGCGACGAGGACCTCAACTTCGTCAGGAACAACCCGTACGCAGACCAGATCATGCAGGCGTTCCAGGTGGCCGGCCTCACCTGGGGACGGATCGACTTCGGAGTGCTGGACGGCCGGATCCAAGTGTGGGAGATCAACGACAACCCCAAGCTTGGATCAAGCATCTTCAACCGGTCTATGGGGCGGAAGATCTCGAGGAGGGTCTCGCGCGAAATCCGCAGGGGGGTCTTTGCAACGGAGATGGCGAAGGTCGTGCCGGGCGATCCACTGAAGTTCAAGATCGACGCGTCCGAGGCCCTCAGGTCCCCGTGCTTTGCGCGTGCATCGGCGGCTCCAGAAGTGCCGTCTACGCGCGAAGCATAATCATGGCGATGACCCTCGAAAGGGCGGCCGACGTCTTTGCCCACGGTTTTTCGTTCACGCGGAGCTACACCCACCCATACGGGTGAGCAGCATCCCGACGTAAAACGCAAACTGGGTGTTAATCCTCTTTGTCGCCCGAGTGTTTCGCGGCCAGAGAGTCGGGCGCACGCTGATGTCAACGATGCTGCAGGACGACCTCGCGCACGGAGTCGAGTCGAGCGTCCTGCTCGCAAGCGGCGATGGGGCGAGGCTCTACCCGCACGTGGGCTATGAGCGGATCGGCACGCTCCAGCTCTTCATTCCGGGGGACAAGTGGCGGGCCCAGATGCCCTGAGGGCTGTCAAAATCACTCCATGAGCTACGCGAAACCGGGCGACCACCCGCTGATGGACCTGCTTGCCTTTGGCCGTCGCCGGCTCCCAGACGACATTTGCGACCTTGTGCTCGAGATCTACAGGCTCGACCCGACCGCGTTTCACCAGGCCAGTCGCAACACGGGAGCAGGCGACGGCGATTGGTACGCCTGGGAAAAGGGCGAACGGCTCGATGAGGCCGCCACTTTTCTCACGGCAAAGCTCAAGGCAGCTCGTGCAAAAGCCGGGAAATGACAACGATCGTCCTTGAGACACTGATCGACGCGCCGCCCGTGGCGTGCTTCGACGTATCGATCGACGTCGACGAACACATGGCCAGCACCGCGCACACGGGGGAAAGGATCGTCGCCGGGGTCATGCACGGCAAGTTGAAGCTCAACGACACCGTGACCTTCGAGGCGAGACACTTCGGCTTGCGAATGCGGCTCACGTCCAAGATCACACAGTATGAGAGGCCGCACCGCTTTGTCGATGAAATGGTCTCGGGCCCGTTTAAGAGCATCTGGCACGAGCACCGGTTCGACGACGCGCCGGACGGCACGAGGATGGTGGACACGTTCAAGTTCGCCGCCCCGCTTGGCCCGCTTGGGCTCGTTGCCGAAAGGCTCTTCCTCAAGTCCTATATGTGCAGGCTCATCCAGGGCCGCAACGCCCACATCAAGCAGTCGGCCGAGAATCCGCGATAAACTCTTGTCATGAACCGTGCGCTCGTCACTGCACTGACTCTTTCCACTTGTCTGCTGTGTGGGTGTGCCAAGGACGAGGAAGGTTCTTCCGGGAAAAACGGCAAACCAACGCCTAGCGAGCCGACAACCACGATCAGCAGCGTCCGCTGGGACGAGCGCAAGGACGACGGGACCGGAAGGCTTCATGTCCTATTGACGGACGGAAGCGAGCGCGTGGTCGAAAGCGGCGCGATCAACAGCTGGTTCAGCAACGACCGAATGACGCTCTACTACTCGTACCGCCACGGTAAGTCC
>DATKCJ010000359.1:0-6000 GCA_035513275.1 Opitutaceae bacterium | reverse complement strand
CGCTCAAATTCTCTGGAGCAAGTTCGTGTTCAACGTGCTCATGGGCCTTGCGCAGCTTATGGTCCTGTTTGCTGCGGGCCGCGTGTTGTTCGGCATCGATGTAATGTCGAACTTGCTCAACGTGATCCTCGTTTGCTTCTGCGCGGCGTGTGCTTGCACTGCATTCGGCATGCTCCTTGCGGCCGTCAGCAAGTCAGCCGCGGCGGCAAGCGGCCTGGGCACGATGCTCATCCTCACAATGAGCGCAGTCGGCGGCGCGTGGTTTCCCGTGTCGTTCATGCCGGAGTTCCTGCAAACTGTGAGCAAGCTCACACTCGTCTACTGGGCGCAGGAGGGATTCCTCGCCGCGCTCTGGGCCGGATCGAACACCGTGGAAATGCTGCCGATCCTCGGCGTGCTCCTCGGCATGACGGCGGTGCTGAACACAATCTCGCTCGTCCTCTTCCGCCGCGGCGCGATGCTTAGCTGAACCGCGCGAGGCGGCGTGGCCAACGTAGGAGCCCGCTTACGGGCGATTTGCTTGTTGTAGGTGGCGCGCTCGTCGCGCCACGTTGCGCGCGAGCGCGCAACCTACACTCGAACCCGATGACGATCCTTGGGATCACCGGCATCTTCGCCGGCCTCGGCATGATCGCCGCGGTCGACACTCACCTTCACGCGGCAATTCTCATCGTAGGTGTCTTCTCCGGTTCACTTCTTTGGTGGGTCGTGCTCAGCGGCATCGGCAAGCTCCTTCGCGATCGCGTGAGCGGCACGGTCGTCCGCCGGATCAATCAGGTTTGCGGCATCGTCCTCGCCACGATCGGCGCGATCCAGGTTGTCCTGATCGCCATGAGGGCACTCCGGAGCTGACAGCTCCCGACCGCGCACCCAAACTCCAGCGATGCCTTCGATCTCAGGAATCAAGGAAACCTGCCTCTACTGTGCCGACCTCGCGGCGACGCGCGATTTCTACACCGGACTCTTCGAATTCCCGGTGATGGTCGAGGATCCGTCGCGCTTTTGCGCGCTCGACGTTTCTGGTTTGAGCGTGCTGCTGCTCTTCAAGAAGGGCGCGACGCTCGAGCCCATGCCTGTTCCCGAGGGCGGCGGGATGATTCCCGCACACGACGGCGACGGCGCGCTTCACATCGGCTTCAGCATCCCGGCCGCCGACTACGACGCATGGAAGGCCAAGCTCAAGCGCCGCTCGATCCCGATCATCAGTGAGACACGCTGGAAGCGCGGCGGCCGGAGCCTCTACTTCCACGATCCCGACGGCCACGTCGTCGAACTCCTTACACCCGGAATCTGGCCGACGTATTGAGCATGCGGCGGGTTTGACACCGCTCCGCACTTCAAGCTTTCTCTCGCCGCACACGGTGCACGACCACGAAGGTCGCGTGTGCGAATCCCCCTATGAGTGCACGAAATTTCCGGGCCTCCCTCATTGTCGTGTTCCTTGCGATCGCGACTGCCGGTGCCTCAGCCGCGAATCTGCCCGATGGCGCCTACCGCGTGCAACGCGCGCACATCGTCGATCCGAACGGATTCGGTCAGCCGATGACGGCTTTCACACTGCTCGTTCCTGCGGGATGGTCCACCTCCGGAGGAATCGTGTGGCAGGTCAACCAGCAAGGTTGTGGCAAGGCCGGCACCCACATTGCGTGGCGAGCCACCTCGCCCGACGGTATCAGCGCGATCGAGTTAATGCCCGAGGAATCCTGGGGTGGAAACAATCTGCAGCTGCCGCCGATGCAACTGCCTTGCCCGAACGTCAGGATCACGACCGTGCAGGAATACCTCCAGTGGCTCGTGGAGCGCACGCGCCCCGGCGCGAGGATTCTCGACTTCCGCGACCGGTCCGACGCAATCAAGGCCCTCGAGGCCTACAACAGCGTCCAGCCGAGCGTCGGCGGCGAAATCCGCAACTGGGTGCAGGCGGGCGAGGTGCTGCTCGCTTACAACTTCAACGGGCAAGATGTGCGCGAGATGATCGGGATCACCGTCCTGTTCAGCCTCTCGCGGATGCAAGGCGTGATGCCGGGGGAAATCCGGGAGTTTCTCACGATCAGCGCGCGGCCGGCGATTGCGACGCGCGCGCCGCACGGCCAGCTCGATTTCAACCTCGCAGAGGCCCTCCGGCTCTCGATCAAGAGCAATCCCGAGTGGACTGCCTTGATGAACGAGCACAGCCGGAAGATGTCCGGCATCTCGACGAAGGGCGCGATCGATCGCCACAACATCCGGATGGACACCGCACGCGAGATCGAGGCCATGCGCAACCAGGGCGTGGCCAACCGCCAGGCATCGCTAGACCGTTCGCACGAGGACTTCACCAACGTGATCCGCGGCGTGGAAAACTTCATCGACACGACCTCCAACGAGCGGATCGAGCTTCCCAACAACTATCAGCACGCATGGCGGTTGAAGGACGACACCTACATCCTCACCGACGATCCGAACTTCGACCCGAATCGAGATCTCAAGCTCGAGGCCCACGAACTCAAGCCGGAGCGCCGCTAGCGCGCAGCCATCATACCTCGTGAACAACGCACATACTGTCTGTCATTGCGATTCTGGTGGCCAGCAGAACGCGGCCGCGGGGGGACGAAGCAATCCATCTGGATGGATCGCCGCGCCCGACTGCGTCGGGCTCGCGATGACAGGGAGGCTTGTGACGAATCCAAACGATCGATGCAGAACCACCGCCCACTGATTTTCGCCGCACTCGCTCTCGCCGTCACCACCACAGCGATCGCGCAAAACAGTTTCTCCGAGGACGTGCGGAAGACTCCCGCGCAGCGCGCGCCAAGCCAACCTGCGCAGAACACGCTCGCGCCACCTGCACCACCCGCCGCCACACCGGCAACAAACGCAGATCCCAAGTTCGCGCGCGCCGCTGAGGCAGAGTCCCAGGATTTCGGCGTCGCGCCCACCGATCGCCTTCACGACGGCCCGATGCACGGGAAGACGCCGACACGGATACCGGGCGCGCTCGTCATCACCACCGAGGCGCTTCACATGCTCTACCAGCGTGAGAGTGCGCTGCTAGTCTTCGATGTGCTCGGCGGCCCGAATATGCTGCCGAACGCTCAGAACGCGCTTCCCGCAGGACAGTCCGGTTCGTTCAACGACCAAACACAGCGCGAATTCGGCAACTACCTCCAGCAGGTGACCGGCGGCAACAAGGACCAGCCCTTGGTGTTCTACTGCCAAAGTGTCGAGTGCTGGATGTCCTACAATGCTGCACTCCGCGCCGCGAATCTCGGCTTCACTCAGGTCTTTTGGTATCGCGGCGGCATCGAAGCCTGGCAGGCCGCCGGTCTGCAGGTCACGCAGAGGCAGCGATGATAGCGGCACGGCCGACCGTGCCATCGTGCATCAATCCAAATCCGGACTGATCACCACGACCTCCGGGAAGTAGGTCCGGTATCGTTTGGGATCGCGCGTCACGAGCGTGTAACCGGAATGTTCGGCGTGGGCTCCGATGTAGAAGTCCGGCAAGGGCGAAGTCTTGTTTCCCCCGGCTTCTCGGTAAGCGAGGAACGCTCTGCTCGCACGGAATCCCGCTTCGAATGGCAGCGGCAGGCGTTTGAAGATTTCCGGACGAAGCCAATGATCCAACTCCTCCTGCGTTTCAAACGCAGCCGAGAGTTCCGCATAGATGATCGGATTGATCGGAATTAAACCTTCTTTCGAGGCCTCACGGAACTGAGCCGTAGACCACTCGAGCCACCGTGCATCGCCGGTGAGGATGTCGAGCAGGACGTTCGTATCGAGCATCCGGCTCATTACGACTCACCGCGTGTCAGCCGCATGATTCCCGCCGTTGTCCGCCCCTTCAGTGCACCAGTCGCTTCTGCGACCCATACGTCCGCCACGTTCGCTCCGTTTCGCTTAGGGCGAATCACGACCTTGTCGCCCTCGAGCACGAACTCGACCTGCGTGCCGGGCTTGAGGCCGCATCGCCGGCGAATCCGGTGAGGAATGGTCACTTGTCCCTTGCTTGTGATGTTCACAAGAAAAGGTAATACCTACTCTCGTATTACTTCAAGGCGATTCCCTGCCACGCACTCGAATCAAGCCTAGCCGCCTATCTCACCCCTGCGTCCCGCGGGTCAAAGCCGCGGGCCTCAAGCGCGGCGCGCAGCGCCGCCATGTCGAGGTGTGCGCCGGGCTTGATGCCGTTCGCGCGATACCAGCCCTGATTCATCTCGACGGCGAACTGGATCTCGCTTGAGAACGAGGTCACCGGACTCTCATCGAGCGGATTCATCGCGCGCACCTCGCGCAACTCTCCGTCGCCGCTGAAGAATCCGATGTCGAGCGGGATGGTGACGTTTCTCATCCAGAAGCTCCGGCCTGACGCTGCGGAATACACGAAAAGCATTCCCTCGTTGTCGCCGAGCACCGGCCGGTGCATCAGCCCTTGCTGGACCTCCATCGGGCGGACCGCGACCTGGAGTTTCACAGCGACATCGCCGATCTTGAACGGAAACCATGCTTCCGCACCTAGCGGACCGGCCGGTGAGGGCGTGTCCTCCTTGCAGCCGCCAGCGAGCGCTGCGAGCGCGAGGATGACCGTAGCGAGCAATCTTCTGGTTGTCGTCATGTCCCGGAGGTTGCCGCGGAGCATGCGCCTCGATACGATTGCCGCAAACCCAGAAACACCATCCCAACCCGTCGCGTGCGAGCGAAGCGAGCTATACGCGACGTCACGGTAAATCCAGAAATCACATGCCCCGCCCCACCCTGAGCCCGCTGCTCTTCGCAGATTCCGAAACCTGCGCCGACCAGCTCTACTTCACCGGCTTCCACGCCGGCGATCCGTTCATCGCCTTCGGCGCCGGCCGCAAGCGCTGCGGCGTGTTCAGCGCGCTCGAGATCTCGCGCGCACGCAAGGAGTCCACGCTCGACGTGATCCTCTCGCTTCCCGAGTGGCAGGAGCGCGCACGCCGATACGCGGCGAACGGCAAGGCCGGCACTGCCGAGGTGATCAAGGCGCTCGGCCGCCACTTCAAGCTGCGCGGCTTCAGTGTGCCCGACGACTTCCCGGCCGGTCTGCTGCTCCGGATGCGCGAGCTCGGCGTGAAGGTCGACGTAGTCACAGGACCATTCATCCCCAAGCGCCTCATAAAGACGCCTGTCGAGGTGGCCGCGATTCGCGAAGGCAACCGGCTCTCTTCGGTCGGCTTCCGCATTGCCGAGCGCATGCTGAAGGCCGCCACAGTTCGCAATGGCACGCTCATGCTCGACCGCAAGCCCCTCACCTCCGAGCGCGTCCGCTTCGCCATCGAGGTCGCGATCCTCGAACAGGGTGGCTCCGCGGTGAACACGATCGTCGCCGGCGGAAATCAGGCGTGCGATCCGCATTGCCGCGGCTCCGGCCCGCTGCGCGCAAACGAGCTGATCATCTTCGACATCTTCCCTCGCGTGATCGCGAGCGGTTACCACGGCGACATGACGCGCACCTACTTGAAAGGCACCGCGTCCGACGCACAGCGCGCGCTCATGGCCACTGTCCGCGCGGCGCACCGGCTCGGAATCAAGTCGATCAAGGCCGGAGCGCATGGGATCAACGTTCACAAGAAGATCGTGAAATTCTTCGAGGATGCCGGCTACGTCACCGCCAACGACGAGAAAGGCACGCGCGGTTTCTTCCATGGCACCGGCCACGGCCTCGGGCTCGCGGTCCATGAGGCGCCGGGCATGGGTGTGCGCGGCACGCCGCTGCGCGCGGGCCACGTCGTGACTGTCGAGCCCGGTCTCTACTACCCGGGGCTCGGCGGCTGCCGCGTCGAGGACGTCGTGCTGGTCACCAAGAGCGGCTGCGAGCTCGTCTCACGCCATCCCTACGTCTGGGAAATCGCGTGAGGGCGGAGGAGTTGAACCACGAAACACACGAAATACACGAAACCGGAGAAGAGTATTACTCAGCGCGGATGAGCACAGGTCCCACGGAGATAGGTGGAGTCGTCTTGGCTGGGTTCTCCGAGGTAGGGGCGGCTGTCCAAGCCG
>DATKCJ010000358.1:0-6722 GCA_035513275.1 Opitutaceae bacterium | reverse complement strand
GCTGCGGGCCGGATCTCTGCAGTCGAATGTAGCTGCCGACGTAAGGAGGCAGAAGGAACGGTGAGCACCCAGATACTGCCTCGTTACCTCGGCAGCTACGAAGACCTCGCACCTTCGACTGCATCGTTACGGCTCAGATCTCCGTGTCTCCGTGTCTTTGTGGTTCACTGATCTTCTGCACTCTGGTGTTTCTCTGGAGCTTGGATGTTGGCGCTTGGAGCTTCCAATGCTGCCGCGGCTTGGTGAACTTTGCGCCATGTCCATCGACAAAGCCGACCTTCTCGATCGCTTCTGCCGCTACGTGCAGATCAACACGCGAAGCGACCCCGATTCGCCCTCGACACCGAGCACTCCGGGTCAATGGGACCTGCTCCGTCTTCTCGAATCCGAGCTCAAGGCGTTCGGCGCGCACGACGTGCGGCTCACGGAGTTCGGTTATCTTCTCGCCACGATTCCTGCGACGACGGCGAAGACGACCGTGCCGAAGATTGCGTTCTTCGCACATGTGGACACCGAGCAGAATCTCCCCGGCGCGGCGAAGCCGATTGTGCACCGCAACTACGACGGCAGGCCGATCGTGCTGCCCGATGATCCCGCGCAGGTGCTCGACCCGGCGCGATTCCCTGCGCTCAAGGAGAAGAAGGGCGACGACATCATCACGGCCAGCGGCACCACGCTCCTCGGCGCAGACGACAAGGCCGGCGTCGCGGCAGTGATGTCGGTCGCGCGGCACTTGCTCGCAAATCCCTCGATCCCGCACGGCGAAATCCGCGTGTGTTTCAATCCCGACGAGGAGATCGCGCGCGGCGTCGAGAAACTCGATCTCGCCGACGTGGCGGTCGACTTCGCCTATACGCTCGATTCGGAATTGCCCGGCGAGATCGACTACGAGTCGTTCAGCGCCGATGCGGCGGTCGTCGACATCCGCGGTGTGGCCTCGCACCCCGGTTGGGCGAAGGACGTTATGGTGAACGCCATTCGGATCGCGGGCCGCTTCGTCGCCGCGCTGCCGATGGAGATTTCTCCGGAGCGCACAGCGGGGCGGGATGGCTTCATCCATCCAACTGGCATCACCGGGAATCTCGAGCGCGCGCAGGTGAAGCTGATCCTGCGCGACTTTGAACTCGACGGGCTCGAGGCGAAGCGCGCTGTGCTTCGCGGGATCGTAGCGAAGCTGCAGAAGGATGAGCCGCACGCGGAGATCAAACTCGAGATCACGAAGCAATACCGGAACATGCGCTACTGGCTCGAGAAGGACATGCGGCCGGTCGACTTCGCGCTCGAGGCTGTGCGCCGGGCGGGGCTTGAGCCGATCTCCCACGCGATCCGCGGCGGCACAGACGGATCGCGGCTCACTGAGCGCGGCCTGCCCACGCCCAATATTTTTTGCGGCATGCGCAACGTCCACAGTCAGCTCGAATGGGTCAGCCTGCAGGACATGGCAGCCGGCGCCGAGACCGTCCTGCACCTCGCGCAGCTTTGGGAAGAGCGGAGCTGAACGGGGTAGGGCGGGTCTCCGACCCGCCGACGCAGGTCGGAGACCTGCGCTACGCAGCGCGGTCGCCAGTGCAGGTGGTGGGGAATGTAGGTTGCGCGCTCGCCGCGCAACTCCGGCGACCTTGCGGTGACCCTTCCGCACCTTTCGCCCAATAGTCGCGGCATAAAGCCGCTCCTACATTCGGAGAAATCAGGTTTTGTGGGTCGGGCTTTATGCCCGACTCATTATTCGCTCGGACCGCTTTGTCGGACGTTCCTCCTTCGCGTGGGCTACGGAGGACAAGAGAGGGCTAACCACAAGAACCCGGACCCACGAGCCCCGGCTACCACCATTTGCTCTCTTTCACGTCCAGTGGGTTCTGCTGCCCAGCAAACCGCCCCAACCTACTACTTCAGGCGTATGGAGATCGCCATGGCTTGCGCTGGCGTTCTGCGAACGGCAGATTTGACGGGACCGGGACGCGAAACAGGCGCCCGGGGAGGGCGGACAACCATGCGCTGGGACACTGTCAGAAACGACTTTCCAATCCTCCACCAGACGGTGCGGGGCCATCCACTCGTATATCTGGACAACGCGGCGACCACGCAGAAGCCGAACCATGTGATCGAGGCGATGTGTCGCTATTATGAGGCGGACAACGCGAATGTTCACCGCGGCCTCCACGAGCTAAGCCACCGCGCGACCGTTGCTTACGAGGCCGCTCGCGATCGCGTGGCGACGTTTCTGAACGCGAGGCGCCGCGAGGAGATCGTCTTCACGCGCGGCTCCACCGAGGCAATCAACCTGGTCGCCCGTTCGTGGGGAGATGCGAACATCAACCCGGGCGATGTCATCCTGCTCACAGAGATGGAGCACCACAGCAACCTTGTGCCGTGGCAGATGCTCGCTGAGCGCCGCGGCGCCCGGATCGCCTATATACCGGTGACGGGTTTCGACGGACTCCTGAACCTCGACTCGCTCGACAAGCTGATGCGCGATTCGACCAAGCTACTGGCGTGCACGCACGTTTCGAATGTCTTCGGCACGATCAATCCCCTGAAGGACCTCATCCGCCGCGCTCGCAACCGCGGTATCACGACGCTCGTCGACGCCGCGCAGAGCGCCGGTCACATGCCGGTCGACGTGGCCGATCTCGATTGCGACTTCCTCGTATGCTCGGGCCACAAGATGGGCGGGCCCACGGGCATCGGCGTGCTCTTTGGCAGGTTCGAGATTCTCGAGAAGATGGCGCCCTATCATGGCGGCGGCGAGATGATCGACCAGGTGTCCTTTGAGCGGACAACCTTCAAGGCGCCGCCGATGCGTTTCGAGGCGGGCACCCCGTCGATTGCGGGAGCCATTGGGCTCGGCGCTGCCGTCGAATACATTGAGGCCCTCGGACGCGACATGATCGCGCGGCACGATGTCAGCCTCGGAGCGCTCGCGCGGCGCGGGCTTTCCGAGATTCGCGGCGTGCGCGTGCTCGGTCCCGCGCACGGCGCGTTGGGTGTCGTGAGCTTCGCGATCGAAGACGTGCACGCGCACGACCTCGTCACCTACGCCGATCAAGCTGGCATCGCGCTCCGCGGCGGCCACCACTGCACGATGCCGCTGCATCGCAAGCTCGGACTCACGTCGAGTTCGCGCGCGAGTTTCTACGTCTACAACACGCACGCCGAGGTCGAGTGCTTCCTCGAGTGCGTGGAGGATGCGATCGGATTTTTTGGCGGTCGGTGAGGCGGGCGGTCGGCGCGGGCTTTTGACACGCGGAGGTGAACGTGGATCCGATGATGGGGAGCTGCCGGCCGAAAGGGCATCATCGCCGTTTCAAGTAGCGCTCCGAAGAAAAGCGGCAGAAGACTGCCGCACTCCAAGGCCTGCGGCGCTTAGGAGGAACCCACCGAAGTGCGCGACAGCGTCTTGGAGTGCGGCACTCTTGTGCCGCTTTCATCTCCTCGTTTGCTCGCGCAACACTCCCCGCCTATCTGGTGTTCACCAGCGGAAACACCGACACGGAGGCTTGTGCGCGTGAAGGGATTGTGAACTTCACGCCCCGGGAAGCCGTTGAAGTGAATCGCTCTCGTGAGTGCGGAATGAACGGCCTAATCCGTTGAGAATAACGGCCGATAGAGAAACGACACGTTTCACCCCGCCAACCAGCCACTGTGAATTCCTCCAAAGCCATCAGCTCGGTCATGAGCCTGAACCTCACGTGGCGCTCTGCGTCGCTTGCGGCGTTGCTCGTCGTCGCGAGCACGTGGAGCTTGGGACGCCTCGGCTACGTCAACTTCGTCGAGATCCGGGCGGCGCGGGAAACCTACGCGCAGGTCGAGTTGCTCAAGGGGATCAGCGAGTCGATCTTCAAACTGCAGGTCGAGCGCGGATGGACTTCGCTCGCGATCCATGACCCTTCCATCGTGCCGAAGATGCATGGCATCCGCGGCGCGACGGACGCTGCGCTGGCAAGGCTCGTCGAGGCAAGTCGCGCGGACGCGCTCTCCTCCGGCATCGAGCCGCGCATCGTTGCGGCCGTCCGTCAGCTCGAGCGCGAGCGGCGCGGGATCGACGCGGACTCAACATGGATGGCGGTCGGAGGTGGCAATCCGTTCAGCGTGATCATCGACGGGTTGATGGATGTCACCACGACGGTCGCAGGCCAGGCCACCTCTTCGAGCATCGGCCGCGGCATGATGCGTTTCGAGGCGCTGTTGCGTGCGCAGGAGAACGCCGCGGTCGTCCGTGGTTCGATCGCCTTCTTCCTCGCGCGAGGCTACGCAGAGCCGGCGGAGCTGGATTTCGTGGCGCCCACCTTCTTCGTACTCAGCGGACTGCTCGACAATCCCGAGATGCTTTTCCAGGGCGAAGCCGACACATCTGTCGCGGCATTGCGGACGACGCGTGGCTGGCAGTCGCTGCGGCAGGCGTTCGATGCGGTCTACGATGTCGACCGCTATTCCAGCGCGGCCGACTACGGGATCAACCCGGTCGCGTTCTACGAGGATGCGAGCCAGTTCGTTTCCCAGTTTCAGGCGCTGCAGCGCAGGCAGCTCGGCGACATCACCCGGCGCGTGGAGGCGCTCGAGCAAGTGCGCGTGCGCGAGCTTTGGGCCGCCGCCGTTAGTTTCCTCGCCGTCCTTGGCTCGCTCTTCACGATCGTCGTGCTCTTCCGCCGGGTCTCCCGCGAGGTGGCGGTCCGCCGCTCATCGGAGGATGCGCTGCAAAAGGCGCAGGTTCACCTGGAGCGACTCGCGCTCGTCGCCGAGCGCACGACCAACGCCGTCATTGTCGCCGACGCCTTCGGCAAGGTCGAATGGGTCAACCACGGATTCACGACTCTCACCGGCTACGACGCGGCGGAGGTCATCGGCCGCAAGCCCGGTGAGTTGCTCCAAGGGCCCGGCACCGACCCGGTGATCGTTGAGTCAATGCGACGTGCCATCGCGCGGCATGAAGGCTTTGACGTCGAGATACTGAACTACCGCAAGGACGACACTCCTTACTGGGCGCAGATCAAGGTCGACCCTGTCTTCGATTCCGCCGGCAAAGTCACGCGCTACGTCGGCGTCTCGGTCGATATCACCAAGAAGCGCGAGACCGCCGAGAAGTTGAGTCGCGACGAGGCGTTCCTTAACAGCATCTACAATGGCGTCGATGCAGGCATCTCGATTCTCGATGTTCTCGGCGACGGCCGATATCGCTACGCGGGCATCAACGCCGCTCAGGCGCGCAAGAACGGCTGGAAGCTTGAGGACGTGAAGGGCCGCCTGCTCACGGAACTCGGTCACCTCATCCCGGCCGCCGAGATCGCCGCGAAGGAAAGGCGCTTTCAACGCTGCATCGAGACCGGCGAGTCGTTCTCGTTCGAGCAGGAGTCGGGCGAGGGCCGCGGCTGGTGGCTCACAAGCCTCATACCGCTCAAGGATCGCCACGGCCGCGTCTTCCGGATCATCACGAGCTCGATCGACATTTCCGACCGCAAGGCGATCGAGCTCAAGCTTGCGGAGACTTCAGACCGGCTCCAACTCGCCACGAGCGCCGGCGGCATCGGCATCTGGGATCTCGACGTGCGCACGAGGAAGGTCGTGTGGGACGACCAGATGCTCGCGATTTACGGCATAGCGCGGAGCGACTTTGAAACGAAGCCCGACATCTGGCCGGGGCTCGTGCATCCCGACGACCTCCCGGGCATCACCCAACTCTTCCAGAACAGCCTGGAGACGGGTGTGCCTTACGAGTCCGAGTTTCGCATCTTCGGCAAGGGCGGCGAACTGCGGCACATCCGCGCATTTGCTCACATCGAGCGCGACGCGGCGGGGGCAGCGCAGCGCGTCGTCGGCGTTAACTGGGATTGCACCGAGGAGAAGCGCTCGGCCGAGGACGTCTTCGCCGCGAAGGAGCGCGCCGAGCAGCTCAATTCGCAGCTCCGCGACGCCGTCGAGCGCGCCAACCAGTTCGCGCAGGCCGCAGCCGCGGCCACAGAGGCGAAGTCGCAGTTTCTCGCCAACATGAGTCACGAGATCCGCACGCCGCTCAACGGGGTGCTGGGCATGGCTGAAGTTCTGGACGGCATCCTGATCGACCGCGACCACAAGCGCATGATCGGCACGATCCGACGGTCGGGTGAATCCCTTCTGAGTATCCTGAACGACATTCTGGACATGTCGAAGATCGAGGCCGGCAAGCTGGAACTGGGATGTGTGCCCTTCAGTCTGGAGGACCTCGCCGAGCGGGTTGAGGAGTTGCACGCGCTGCGCGCCGAAGAAAAGGGACTGGAGTTCGAAGTGCTGATCGGCGGGGGTTCGGAAGGCAGGCGCCTGGGCGATCCCCACAGGATGCAGCAAATCCTGAACAACGTCGTCAGCAATGCGATCAAGTTTACCGAGCATGGCGAGGTGGCGGTCAAGATCACCGCCCGTGCCGACAAACCACTGCTCATCGAAGTGCGCGATACCGGCATCGGGATGACGCCCGCCCAACTGGAACGGCTGCACGAGGAATTCGGCCAGGCCGACGTTTCGGTGACGCGGCGCTTTGGCGGCACCGGTTTGGGCATGGCGATCACCCGGACCCTGGTCGCGATGATGGGCGGCTCGATCGAGGTCACCTCCGTACCAGGTGTGGGGACCACCGTGCAAATCGTCCTGCCGCTGCCGGTCAGCAACGCGCGTGCCGCCGCGGCGCCCCAAGACCTGCGGGGCCCGATCAGCCTGCAGGGCGTGCGGCTTCTTGCGGCGGACGACAACGC
>DATKCJ010000357.1:0-10709 GCA_035513275.1 Opitutaceae bacterium | reverse complement strand
CGCCGGCGTGCCCGCAAGGAGCGACGTTTCCATACGGCCGTCAGTGGGAACGCCGAAGTGACGCGCGATGCGCACTGCGAGTTCATGACGCGAGTAGGCTTTCGTGCCGGCCCAGTGAAACACGCCGTTCATGTCGCGACGCTCGCACAACTCCACCAGCACATCGGCGAGATTGTCCGCCGTGCACGGCTGGCGGATCTCGTCGGTGAAGGCTCGCACGGTGCGGCCTGCGACCCACTCGGCGAAGAGACGCTCGTGCACACTGCGCGCGCCGGTGAGGCTGTTGCCCAAGAGAAGCGGCGCGCGCACCGTCGCCGCAAACTCGGACGCGGCGGCATGGACGAGCTTTTCCGACTCCACTTTGTGATGCCCGTAGGTGTTGATCGGCGAGGTCGGGTCGGTCACCGCATACGGCGCGCTCGTGCCAGCAAAGACCTGCTCGCTCGATATGTGCACGAACCGGCAGCTCAGGTGATGCGAAAGCTCGGCGAGTCGCTGCGGCAGCAGCACATTGAGCGCGCGCGAACCGTCGGGATCCGTCTCGCAACGCGCAGGCTCGGACATCGCCGCGGCGTTGATGATCGCGTCGGGAAAGAACTCGAGCACGGCTGCTGTGACCGCAGGAATGTCGCGCATGTCCACACGCGCAGTCGTGGCGAGGCCAGGGATGGCGCCGTTCCACGAACCCACGATGCCGTGCACGATGTGGCCGCGACGCTCTGCGGCGACGGCTGTGTTCGAGCCGACGAGTCCCGATGCCCCTGTCAGGAATATCCGCATCGCAGCGGCCCGCTCAGGGGAAGAGGCGCTCGCGGCTCCATGAACCGTCGACATTGCGCGAGTAGCGCAGCCGGTCGTGCAGCCGGCTCGGCCGGCCCTGCCAGAATTCGATCGTCGCGGGCCGCACGCGGTAGCCGCCCCAAGTCGGCGGCAATGGCACCGCCTTGCCCTTGAAGCGCTGCATCGCGGCGTTCACCCGCGCTTCGAGTTCTGCGCGGCTCGCAAGCGGACGGCTCTGGTCGGATGCCCAAGCGCCCACCTGACTGCCAAGTGGCCGCCTCGCAAAATACTCCTCCGACTCCAAGACGCTCGTGCGCTCAACATCGCCGCACACGATCACCTGCCGCTCCAGTTCGTGCCACGGGAAGAGCAGCGAGGCGCGAGGGTTCGCGTCGACTTCGCCAGCCTTGCGGCTGCCGTAGTTGGTGTAGAAAACAAATCCGCGCTCGTCGACGCCCTTCAGCAGCACCATGCGCGAGGACGGCTGGCCACCCGCCGATACAGTCGACGCGATCATCGCGTTGGGCTCGCGCAGGCCCGACTCGATCGCATCGGCGAGCCAGAGTTCCCAGAGCGGCCACGGGTTGTCTGCGGGTGCGTCGTCCTCGGCGAGACCGGCGATACCGTAATCGCGTCGCAGGTCGGCGAGCCGCGCCTTCGTGCCGGAGAACCATTTCCAAAAACGAAGCGCCCCGGGAATCCCGAGGAAGTAACTGCCGGGCCGTGCGCGCGCCTTGGACATGGTCCGCCGAGAATCCCCCGCCCGGCTCGCGGCGTCAGCCTGAAAATGCAGCGCGTGCAGCATGTCGCCACGTTCGGAGTTCCGTCCCGCAGTCGCGGGACGGTCCGAGATCGACCCCGCAGACCACGTAAACGCAGAACTCCAAACACGGAACCGAACGACTGCGCTGCCTGGCTGCTTCTTGGTGCTGTTCAACGGCGAAACCCGCGGGTAGTCCATGGTCCAATGTCTCACGCCGTCGATCGATACATCACCCGGAATGCACGCCGCGCCGTCGCCCTCTTGCAGGATACCGTGCGCATCCCCACGGAGAACCCGCCGGGCGTCCGCTACATCGAGTGCGCCCGGTTGCTCGCATCGCAATTGAAGAACGCGGGCCTTTCGACCCGACTCGTCGCCGCCCCTGCCGCCGCGCAACGCCGCGCGCTCCCGAGCGCCGCTGCAAACCCGCGCACGAACGTCGTCGGTTTCCTCGACGTGGGGGCGAAACGCACGCTTCACTTCAACGCGCACTACGACGTCGTCCCCGTTTCTGGGAAGTGGAAGTTCGGCCCGTTCGAGCCCCGGCAAAGCGGCGGCTGGATCTACGGTCGCGGCACGTCGGACATGAAGGGCTCGATCGCCTCGCTCATCCACGCGCTTGAGGCGGTGAGCGCCACGCGTTCGCAGCCGCACTGCAATATCGAGGTGTCGTTCACGGCCGACGAGGAGACCGACAGCCGCCTCGGCGCCGACTGGCTCACGCGTCACGGCGGACTGCGCGCCGACTACGCGCTCGTCATGGAGGGCGCGACGGGCCGCTCGATCTGCTGCGGCCACAACGGCTGCCTTTGGTTCGAGGTCACGATCACGGGAAAATCCGCGCACGGCTCCACGCCCGAGCGCGGCGTGAACGCGCTTGAGCAACTGGCCCGGCTGCTCGTGGAACTCCAGTCCTACAAGGCGCTCATCGGCACGCGCACGTTCAACGCGCCCGATGGCCGAGTGCTGCGACCGACCGTGAATTTCGGCGGCTGCTTCGGTGGAAACACGGGCGGCAAAGTTAACACAGTGCCCGGCCTCGCAAGCTTCACGGTCGACCGGCGCGTGCTGCCCGGCGAGGACACCGCCACTGCCGAGCGCGAGTTTCGCGAGTGTGTCGCTGTCGCGGCGGCGAAGATCCCCGGCATCCGCGTGCGCGTGGAGAAATTCACGGAGAGCGTCGCGCTCTTCTCGCCGCCCGACGCGCCGTTCTTCCAGGCGGTGGCGACGAGCCTCCGACGCGTGCGCCGCACGCCGGCGGTGCCGTGGGTCGCAAGCGGTTTCAACGACATGCACTTCTTCAGCCGCAACCTCGGCATACCCGTCGCCGGCTACGGCCCTGCGGGCGAGAACGACCACGGCATCGACGAGCGCGTTTCGGTGAAGGACCTCGTCACCGTCTCGCGAATCTATGCCGACGTGATGCTCACCTTCCGAGGCTGAGAGAGCGGCGCCACCGGCCGCGCGCTCATCTGCAAGAGCGACCCCCACGCCCCCACTTTCTCTCTCTCGGCGCGGCATCCAACCCACCGTCCCACAAGACAGTTAGTCAACCAATACTTGACTAATACCTAGTCGGCTCGAACGGAGGTGCGGCGGCGTGGTAAGCCAGGAAAATGTGCCCGCTCGCGAGTCGGCCGCGGTTCGGGGCTGCAGTGGTTCAAGGCGGCTGCTGCTCAGGGCGGCGGCGAGGGCGCATTTGGATCGAGGCGCGGCATGCCCGCGGCGGTGCGGCGCTGGTTTTCCTCGTAGCGCTTTCGTTCCTGAATCGAAATTTCCATGAGGTCGCTCACCAGCAAGCGCGCGTCGCGCTCGGCTTCCTCGTTGGTGCGGCCTTTCGCGTTCGGCTGCTTCTTCGGATCTGCGGCGGTCGTGGGCGTCGCCTGTGGTGGCGCGCTGGTGGCGACCTGCGGATTGACGACAGGCTGCTGCGCAGCCGGTGGCGGAACATTCAGAACCGGTGGGCGTGGCGGCGCGGTCGCCACGCGCGCCTCGCGGATCACGACCGTGCGGGTCGCGCCGCGTCCCTCGAGCACGACGGACGAGGAAGCCTCGTCGTAGCTTCGCACGGTGAGCCCATCCTGCGTCTCGCCGAGGCCGAGCCAGAATCCGTGACCGGACGAGGTGTCGCGCACGCTGAACTGCAGTTTGCCGCCGACCGAGAGGATGCCCGTGAGTTCGAAGGTCGAGAGGGCGTTCGCATTAACGTCGGCCTGTTGCGTCGCGGCCGGCGGCACGAATGGCGAGCGCTCGAGAAGCGACTCCACGCCGCCAAAGGCGAACGAGGACGCGGCGAGGATTACGAGGGTTGAAGCGGCGATTCGCACTGGCCTGCAGGATACCCGAGCCGCGGACGGCGGCAAATGCGGAGTTTACCCTGGGGGTGTGCCGGTTTGGTGGGGGTCGGCTTGTCCCCAAGACGCTCAAACGCTAGCACGCGATCAGGGCGCGTTAGGGACAACGCGCCCCACCTCGGATACATTAGGGAGCCCTGTCCGCCTCACGACGCCGCTTGTGCGATGTCGGGGAGGCCGTTCAGCAGGCTGGCCTGGAACGGCAGCAAGAGCTCGGTGGCTTTCGCGGGGTCGCGGGCGAGTTGGGCGAGCTGGGCGCGGCTGGCGATGAGCGTGGGGTCGAGGTCGAGCTCGGTGGCGATGCGATCGCGGTGGCGCTTGATGCGCTCCTGGCGGTCGAGCTCGTCGGTCGTCAACGGGCCGCGGTCGGGGAAACGGCGCTGCCTGCGCGGGAGCGAGGCGGGGTCGCGGTTGAGGCCCGCGCGGAAGGCGGCCTGCAGGCTCGGGAGGAGGCGGATGCGTTTGCCAAGGCGGATCTCGTCGAAGATCGTCCACGGGTTGTCGCGGTCGGCGGCCCTGGCGAGGTTGAGGAGCATCTCGTTGCCCACGACCTTGAAAGGCGGCACATCGAGCCGTTCGGCCTGCGATTCGCGCCAGTGCCAGAGGTCGAAGAGCACGGCCTGGCCGCGGCGCGAGAGAACTTCGGAGCGGCCGATGCGCCAGTTGTTCTCGTCGGCCTGCGGGAATCCGGAGAGCGAGGCCTGGATCTGCCAGTCGCACTTTTCCTTCAGCCAGCCGAGGCGGCCGCGGGCCTCGAGCTCGGCGGTGAGCTGGTCGCGGAGCTGCGGCAGGTAAAGGACGTCCCGCACGGCGTAGTCGAGTAGCTTTTCGGAAATCGGGCGGCGCGACCAGTTGGCCTTCTGGCCCTCCTTCGTCATCGCGACGCCGAAGTGGTCGTGGAGGAGCGAGGCGAGGCCGATGCGCTGGCGGTTCAGGAGCTGCGCGGCGAGCATCGTGTCGAACATGCTCGAGGCGACGAAGCCGTATTCGTCGTGGAGGAGGCGCAGGTCGTAGTCGCTCCCGTGCATGAGCAGGTGCATCTTCGCGAAGCGCTCGAGCAACGGGCCAAAGTCGAGCGGCGCGAGCAAGTCGACCAGGAAGACTTCGCCATCGGCGAGCACCTGAAGGAGACACACCCGCGTGCTGTAGCGGAAGAGGTTGTCGGCCTCAGTGTCGATCGCAGCTTCCTTGACGCGGCCGAGCGCGGCAAGGAGCGGGCGGAGCCCGGCGTCTGTGTCGATGAACTGGTAGGTTTCCTTTGGATCCACTGGAATGGCGGCGGCCCGTCAGTGGCTCCACGCGTTGAGGAACGCGTCGACCAGCGAAGGCAGCTCGCGGCTGTATCCTCCTTCAAGGAGGCCCGCGGAGGGAAGTCCGGATTCGCGCACCAGGCGTCCAAGTGCTGCAAAGTCCGGCTCCTCGAGGGTCAGGTGCAGGAGCGGGTCGTGCGCGTAGGCGTCAAACCCCGCCGAGACCAGCAACAGTTCGGGGTGGAACGCCACGACTGCATCCCACGATCGGCGAAACACATCCATCAATTCGTCCCGCGGGATGCGCGGCAGCACGGGGAAGTTGCGGGCGTTGCCGGTCGAGACCGTCCCGGTGCCGGGGTAGCCGGGGTATTGGTGGATGGAGACGTAGAGAAACCCTTCGCGGTCGCGCAAGATGTCCTCGGTGCCGTTGCCGTGGTGGCCGTCGATGTCCCAAACGGCGATCCTCCCCACCCCGGCCGCACGGGCCTCGAGCGCGGCGACGGCGACGCTGTTGATGTAGCAAAAACCCATCGCGTCGGTGCGTGTGGCGTGGTGGCCCGGCGGGCGCATGAGCGAGAAGGACGGCCGACCAGCCAGCGCGTTTCGCATCGCTCCTACTGCAGCGCCCGCTGCCCGAGCGGCGTGAGCGTCGATTTCCTCGAACCAGGGTGTGTCGTCGTCGAAATCCCCCGGCTGCGACAGCCGATCGAGCAACACCGCGTCGTGCGCACGCAGGACTTGTTCGCGGCTCGCGGCAGCGGGCATCTCCCAAGCCCAGTCCGGATGTCGCTCGCGCAGCAACGGCGCCGTCCGGAGGATCCGCTCGGGTTGCTCCGGCCTCATGAAGGAGCCGTAGGCGGCGCACGCTGGATCGTGAACGATGATCATTGGGAAAGGATCACGATTCCGGCCGCCCTGGTCGAAGTAAACGCGGAAAATGTGCGCGGGCGGGCGGGCCACTCTCCGCGCCCTCGGACCGCGTAAACGCGGAACTCCGAATCCCGGAGCTGACTGGTGCGCGCGGCTCCTTTGGAGCTCCACCAGAATTTCCTGTCGCACGGGTGTAACACCCGGCTACGTTCCGCGGGAATGAAGGTGCTCGTGCTTTGCAGCGGCGGAATGGACTCGGTGACAGCTCTCCACTGGGCGGCGCGCGCGCACGAGGTCGCCGGCGTCGTGAGCTTCGACTACGGCGCGAAGCACAACGCGCGCGAGCTGCCCTTTGCCGCGGAGCATGCCGCCGCAATCGGCGCGCCTCACACAATCATCCCGCTGGATTTCATCGGCAGGCACTTCGCGTCGAACCTGCTGAAGGGCGCACCGCCCGTGCCCGAGGGACATTACGAGGATGAAACGATGCGGCAGACCGTCGTCCCTTTCCGCAACGGCATCATGCTCGCCGCGGCCGGCGGACTCGCCGAAAGCATCGGCGCAGCCGGGCTCGTGATCGCCGCGCACTCGGGCGACCACGCGATCTATCCGGACTGCCGCGAGCCGTTCATGGCGGCGATGGCGGCGGCGCTACGCCATGGGACCTACGCGGGCATCGAGTTGCTGCGCCCCTTCATCGCAATGAACAAGGCCGCGATCGCCGCCGAGGGCGCGCGGCTCGGTGTCGACTTCGCGCGCACATGGTCGTGCTACGCCGGCGGCGCGATCCATTGCGGCAAGTGCGGCACCTGCGTCGAGAGACGCGAGGCGTTCATCGACGCGGGCCTTCGCGACCCGACGGAATACGCCGACAACGGCCCGCTGCCGCCGCGGCCCGCGCAAACGGTCTGATCGGTGCGGGCGGACACCACGAATGAACGAAAATTCAGAGCGGAATCCGAAATCCCGCAGGGTCCGGCGAATGTCAGTGTTTGGTAAGAGTGCGGAAAGCGTCTGTCCGCAGTTCGCTGATTCGTGTCGATTCGTGTCCATTCGTGGTTGAACTGACTTTTCCGTTCTTCCCGATGCTCATCTCCGAAATCTTTCACTCAATCCAAGGCGAGGGCGAACTCACCGGCGTGCCGTCCGTCTTCGTGCGCACGAGCGGCTGCAACCTGCGCTGCACCTGGTGCGATACTCCCTACGCCTCGTGGAATCCCGAGGGCGACTCGATGTCGGTCGACGAGATCGTCGCTCGCGTGACTTCTTTTCGAGCGCGGCACGTGGTGCTCACCGGCGGCGAGCCGATGATTGCGCCCGGGATCCGTCCGCTCGCGGCCGCCCTGCGCGACTCGGGCATGCACGTCACAATCGAGACGGCCGCAACCATCGCTCCGCAGGACGTCGCATGCGACCTCGCCTCGCTCAGCCCGAAGATGCGCAACTCGTCGCCCGGCGACCGGCTCGACGAAGGCTGGCGCGAGCGGCACGAGGCGCTGCGCTGGCAGCCGGCGATTGTCGCGGCATGGATGGCGATGCACGACTACCAGTTGAAGTTCGTCGTCGCCACGCGCGACGACCTCGAGGAGATAGAGACGATGCTCAGCGAGTTGCCCGTGCGGCCGCCGTTGTCGAAAGTGCTTCTCATGCCCGAGGGCGTTGACGCGGCGCAGTTGCGCGAGCGGGGATCCTGGCTTGCCGACGTGTGCAAGGACTGCGGTTATCGCTTCTGCCCCCGGCTTCACATCGAGCTATTCGGCAATCGCCGCGGAACGTGAACGCCCCCGCGGGGTCTGCCCGGATTGAAATTGAGCAACACCGAAAACCAAACGCCTGCGCCGCCGGCCCCACGCACGAAGGACCTGTTCACCGCGGTCCTGTTGCTCGCGTTCACGGTCGCGATGTTCTGGCCTGCGGCGAGGTGGATCGCCACACAGACGTTTGCGCAGGAGCAGTTGAAGCAGTCGTTCTTCGTGCTCGTTCTGGCGGGCGTGTGGATGGCTTGGGAAAATCGTGCGCGGCTCGCGCTGCATCTGCGGCTCGGCAACGCCGCGCTCGTGTGGCTCATCGCAAGCTACGTGCTCGCGGTGGGCGCGGTCTTGCTGCACGCGCCGCTGCTCGTGCTTGCGGGGATGGTCGCTGCGATCGCGGGTGCGCTGCACTTCGCGCTCGGGCCTGTTGCGTTTCGCCGCGCCGCGCCGCTGCTCGCGGTGTTCGGTCTATTCCTATTGCTCGTGCTCGCGCTCCCCGTGCTCGACTGGCCGCTGCGTCGCGCGGCGGGCTTCGAAGCGGGCCGGCTGCTCGTCGCCCTTGGGTTCAAGACGAGCCTGATGCTCGTCGGCGGAGCCGACGGAGACCTGCTGCTTCGCGTCGCAGGGCGGACGTTCACGGTCGCGCCCGAGTGCAACGGATTCGGGATCATGAGCTCGGCGCTGCTGCTTGGGTTGCTTCTCCTGCTCTACCGCCGCGCGCCGTGGTGGAAGCACCTCGTGTTTCTGCCTGCGTGCGTGGTCGTGGCATTTGTGTTCAACCTGCTTCGGATCTTCGCGATCGTCGTGCTCGCGCCGAGTTTTCCGAATCACTACACCGCGCTGCACGAGATCGCGGGAATCGTCGCGCTCTACTCCGGCCTCGGCATCGTGTGGCTGCTCACGGGCCGGGCGCGGAAGACCATCACGCTCAATCCATAGCCCGTGTGCTGTAGGTTGCGCGCTTGTCGCGCAACTCCGACTGCGTGGCGCGACTCTTCTGGCTATCTGAACGCCATCTTTCTCGGAATTCCGCTTGCGGGTAGCCCGGCCTCTCCGAGGACGGGTTCCGGCTATTTGTGCTAATGCAGACCCGCGCTCGGAGATCGCGGGCTACCCCGGAAGAGCCGACTCCCCCGATTGACACGGCGCGATGCCGCCGATGGCATGTCGCGCCGTGCCGTTTCTAGTCATCAGCGCCAGCCTCAATCCCGAGAGCAACAGCCGCACGCTCGCGCTAGCCGCCGAGGAGGCGGTGCGCGGCACCGGCCGCAATGCCGAGTTCCTCGACCTGCGCAATCCCGAGCTTGCGGGACTTCCGATCTGCGACGGCGCCAGCGCGTATACGCATCCCGCGGTCGACGGACTCAACGCGCGCATCATGGGAGCCGAGGGCATCCTCATCGCTGCGCCGATCTATAACTACGACGTGAACGCCGCGTTGAAGAACCTCGTCGAGCTCACCGGATCGTCGTGGGAAGACCAGACTGTGGGTTTCCTTTGTGCCGCGGGCGGACAGGCGAGCTACATGTCGGTCATGGCGTTTGCGAACAGCCTGATGCTCGACTTCCGCTGCGTGATCGTGCCGCGATTTGTTTACGCGACCTCGCGCGACTTCGGCGCGGATGGCAAACCCGTGCCCGCGATCGCAAAGCGCGTCGAGGAACTCGCCGCGGCGCTCGTGCGGTTGTCGGCGGCGAAGAAGGAGTGACCCCGAGAGCACTTCCGATTGTGGCCCTGTCCGTGAGGACAGGGATCAGTGCACGCGCGGGTCACGATGCGGTCCCTGCGCTCACGCGCAGGGCTACCCGGAAGTGCACTTCGGCATCACCCACCGCCCGTCCCTCTTGAGCGCCGCCCATCCCGCGGCGCGCGCCATCGCAAAAAGCCATTTGCGTCGCGGCGCTCGCGCGAGTCGGATTGCCGGATGACAACGATGACGACGAACCCCCGCGTTTGGGACCTCACGAGCTATTTCCCAACCTTCGACGGAACTGAGTATCGTGAATTCAGGGCCGCCTTGAAGGCCGACATCGAACGGCACACCACTGAGGCGGCTGCGCTGGCCGTGCTCTCGCCCGCGACACAGGCCGCGTGGGCCACGCACTTCAACGCCTACGAAGACCTCGCCGCGCGCTATTACCACATGGCTTCCTACCTCGGGAATCTCGGCGCGGCCGACACGACGAGCGAGGCCTACCAGCGCGAAGAAGCCCAGCACGCCACGGCCGGTGCTGGACTCGAGAAACTGGGCGTCGAGTTGCTCCGCGCTTTTCAAGGCGTGAGCGACGCGGACTGGGCGGCATTCATCGCGCAACCTTCCCTCAAGAATGCGGAGTTCTACCTCGGCCGGATGCGCGAGGCCGCGAAGCGCCGGATGTCCAAACCCGAGGAGACGCTCGCCGCCGATCTCGGTGTCGACGGCATCAGTGCGTGGGGGCGTCTCTACGACACCGTCACCGGCAAGATGAGTTTCGAAATGGAATGGCCCGACGGTCGCAAGGAAACCGTGCCCATGGCGCAGCGGCGCGCGCTGGTGACGAATCCCGACCCGAAGGTGCGCGAGGCGGCATTCAAAAAAGGCAACCTCGTTTGGGACGCAGCCTCTGACACGCTCGCGCAAGCCATCAACGCGATCGCAGGCACGCGCCACACGCTTTACGGCCGCCGCGGCATCAAGAGCTTCCTCGACCAGCCCTATTTCGATGCAGCGGTGTCGTCCGCGACGATCGATGCGATGTTCCGCGCGATCACCGCAAACCGCGCCCTCCCGCGCCGCGTGCTGAAGCTCGGCGCGAAGCTCATGGGGAAGGAGAAGCTCCAGTTTCAGGATCTCGACGCGCCGCGGCCACTCGATCCGGTGCCGCCCGTGCAGTGGGAGGAGGCCGTCGCGACGGTCGACAAGGCGTTCAACGCCGGATACCCGGCGCTCGGGGAGTAT
>DATKCJ010000356.1:0-3794 GCA_035513275.1 Opitutaceae bacterium | reverse complement strand
CGGAGACGCGCGTCGGCGCGCCGAGATCGAGCACCCAGAATGGCGCGTCGAGTGTGTGACACGCCCAGTCGCCGAGTTCGCCGCAGCCGAAGTCCCAGAAACCGCGCCACGTGAGCGGGTGATAAACTGGGTTGTAGGCTCGCTTCTTCGCCGGGCCGAGCCAAAGGTCCCAATCGAGGTGCGCGGGCGGCGTTCCGCCCTTCGGCGGAAACGATTCCGGGATCCGGAAGTAGGGGCCTTTCACAAATTCGGGACCGTTGAACCACGCGTGCACTTCGCGCACGTCCCCGAGCACACCCGCGTCGAACCACTCCTTCTGCAGGCGGATGCCCTCGGTCGCGTGACCCTGGTTGCCCATCTGCGTGATCACATTGTAGTAGGTCGCGGCCTTGCGCAGCGTGCGCGACTGCCAGATGTCGTGCGTGAGCGGCTTCTGCACAAACACGTGTTTGCCCATCTGCATTGCGAGATAGGCCGCCGCGAAATGCGTGTGGTCGGGCGTCGACACGATGACCGCGTCGATATCCTTGTGCATCGTCTCGAGCATCACGCGGAAATCGCGGAAGCGTTTCGCGTCGGGATAGAGTTTGAAAGCCTCGGCCGCGCGCTCGTCGTCGACATCGCACAGCGCCACGTAGTTTTCGCCCTCGCAACCGGTGAACGCCATGTCGGCGATTCCGCCCGCGCCGACGAATGCGAGGTTCAGCTTCCGGCTCGGCGGCGCGCCCTCCTGGCCGATCGAGAACCGCGGCAGCGCGAAGAGCGACGAGGCGGCGAGTGAAGTCTTGAGGAACGAGCGGCGTGAGATCTCTTGCGGGGTATTCATGGGCGTGTGGATGACGCGCACGGGCGCGACGGGATTCCATTCGATCAAAGACTTATTTTGCCCCGTTGCGAAGCCTGGAATTGGGCGCGTCTCGAGAATGCTGGTATGGCCCGGATGTAGCCCGCTACGGAAGGAGCGGGACCCGCGTTTCTAGACGGCGAATTGTCCCTGCGCTCCCGCGCGGGCTACTCGAAAAGGGGCGCAGCTGCTGCGACGTGCCCAGCCCTCACCAAGTTAAGTTCTTGCGGTTGAAGTGGCGACGGCGAAAACAGGAGCGCATGTCCAAGAGTCTCGAGCGGATCGGGGTCGTCGCGGGCTCGACCACGCTCTCGCGTGTGCTCGGGCTCGCGAGGGATTCGCTCACGGCGGCTGTCTTCGGCACGACGCTTTGGAACTCGGCGTTCCAGTTCGCGTTCATGCTGCCGAATCTTTTCCGCCGCCTGCTCGCGGAGGGTCAGCTCAACGCCGCGCTCGTTCCCACGCTCGCCGACGCGCTCGAGAACGGCGGCAAGCCCGCGGCCTTCGCGCTGCTCAACAAAGTCTTCACGTGGCTTCTCGTCGCGACGATCCTCCTCTCGGTGATCGCGATCATCCTGCTCGGAGGGGCGCATTGGATTCCGGGACTCGATGAGCGCCACGTGCTCGGCGCGCGGCTCTCGCAGGTGCTTTTTCCCTATCTCGTGTTCGTCTCGCTCGCCGCCGCGATGAGCGCGGTGCTGCAGCTCCTGGGCAATTTCTCGATCCCCGCGCTCACCGCAGTCTGGCTCAACATCTCGGTGATCGCAGCGCTCGGCGCGGGCGGCTTCTACTTCGCCGACACGATGGCGGGAAAGATGGCGTGGCTCTGCGGCGGCGTGCTCGTGGGCGGAATACTCCAGCTTCTGATCCCGTGGCGCGCGCTGCGGCGCGAAGGCTGGCACCTCAAACTCGACTCGCAATCGAGTGATCAGCTCCGGCAGATCCTGCGGCTGATGGCGCCGGGCGTGATCGGCACTGCGATTTATCAGATCAATTTCCTCGTCTCGCGATCGCTCGCGTTCTCGCTCGACGAGGCGTCGGTCACGGTGCTCACGCTCGCAAACCGGATCATGGAAGTGCCGCAGGGCATCTTCACGGTGTCGGTGGCGACTGTCATATTTCCGCTCATGGCTACGTTTGCGGCGCGCAGAGAAATGGAGAATTTCAAATCCGCCTACTTGCGCGGCATGCGGCTGATCCTTGTCGTCACGATTCCCGCGGCAGCGGGGCTCGCGCTGTTGTCCACACCGATCGTACGGCTCGCGTTCCAGTGGGGAGCGTTCACCGCGCATGACACGCTCATCACCGCGCCGATCCTCGCGATCTACGCGGTCGGTCTGCCGTTCTACTCGACGGTCACGCAGACGATCCGCGGCTGCTACGCGTTGAAGGACACCGCCTCGCCAGTGCGCGCGGCGGCGGTGGCGTTCGTCGTCAACCTCGTCGCGAGCATCGTCTTGATGCGGCAGTTCGGCACTGCGGGACTCGCGTGGGCCAGCAACATCGCGATCGCAGTGCAGGCCGTGCTCCTCGAGCGGGCGCTCGCGCGCAAGGTCGACGGGTTGCGATTCAGCATGCTGTTTCCGTCGATCGCGAAGATCGCCGCCGCGTCGGCGTTGATGACGGTGGTGGTCGGCGGAAGTGTGATCGCGATTCGCGCGACAGGAATCGCGGGCCGGACCGCGGACTTGATCACGGTCGTTGCCGTCATCCCGGCGGCAATCGCCGTGTATGCCGCGATCCTCTGGATCCTGCGGATTGAAGATCGCGAGGAGATCGCGGGCTTTGCCTGGTCGATCGCCGCGCGTTTCGGAATCAAGCGAAAGGGCAGGGCGCCATGAGCGGCGCGTCTGCGTGGTTCAGGAAAAACTGGTTTGTCGCGGGCCTCGCAGCGGCCGTCGCACTTGCGTTCGCGGCGCCCGGGCCCGGTGCGCCCGACGGCTGGATGCGCCCGGCGTTGACGACGAAGGCCGCGGTCGCGCTGATCTTCTTCTTCCAAGGTCTCTCGCTCAACCTCGCCGAACTGCGCGCGGGCATCGCCTCGTGGAGGCTGCATGTCTACGTCGAGGGTTTCGTGTTCGTCGTGTTTCCGCTGATCGGGCTGCTTGCCGATGCGACGGTGTTTCGGTTCCTACCGGCGGACTTGCGGACGGGTTTTCTGTTTCTCTGCGTGCTTCCGTCGACGATCTCCTCGTGTGTCGTCTACACCGCGCTCGCCGGCGGAAACACCGCGGGCGCACTCTTCAACGCCTCGGTCTCGAACGTCGCCGGCGTCGTCATCACGCCATTGTGGATTGGTGCGATGCTGTCGGTAGGCGGCCATTCCTTCGAACTTGCATCCGTGATCGGCAGCATCGCTTCGCTCGTCCTTCTGCCGCTCGTGATCGGCCAGATGGTACGCCCGGCGATCCGCGCGACGGCAGTAAAGGCGACGCCGATCATGCGGATCGTAAGCAGCGTCCTCATCCTCGTGATGGTCTACACGGCGTTTGCCGGTTCTGTCGCGAAGGGTGTCTGGTCCGGGCTAGGCGCCGGGGCGATCGCGGGTGCGCTTGTAGGCTCGATCGGGCTGTTTGGACTGGTGCTCGGGCTGGTTTGGACATCGACCCGGCCAGCAGGTCTGAACGCGAAGGATCGGATTGCGGCGCTCATGTGTGCCCCCCAAAAGACCCTCGCGGCCGGTGTGCCGATGGCGCAGCTCGTGTTTGCCGGGCACCCGGGCTTGGGGCTCATTCTGCTGCCGGTGCTCGTTTACCACCCCGTTCAGTTGATTGTCGGGGCGTGGCTGATTCCGAGGCTGAGGGGCCGCGGGTAGGAGCCCGCTCGCGGGCGATTGCCTTCGTGTAGGTGGCGCGCTTGCCGCGCCACGTTGCGCGCAAGCGCACAACCTACTGTAAGGACACGGAATCGCCCGCAAGCGGGCTCCTACCTCCGAATGCACAGCCAACAA
>DATKCJ010000355.1:0-5574 GCA_035513275.1 Opitutaceae bacterium | reverse complement strand
AGGGCGATGTAGGCGTCCATCTTCTTCATCCGCGCGAGTTCGATGCGCGCGGCTGTCGAGACTTGCTCCTTGGTGGCGCCGCGGAGCATTTCGCGCGAAATCGTCGCGCGGTTCACCTGCACATACGGCAGCGCACCGCGGGCTCGCGCAGCGCGGATGAGCGAGATCACGATTTCGTCCGGCACGTCGAATGCATCGATGAGCACGCGTTCGCCGCGCTGCAGCTTTGTGGAGAAGCCGGTCAGCACGCCGGCCAGTTGATCGTAGCGGGTATCCTTCATTGAACCTTGAAAGCCGTCGGAGGGGGAAAACGCAACCCGGCAGGGAGTTTGTCGCAACTGGCCGCTACCACAGCCGGGCTCTGGAATACGCCCCCACTCCGGTGACGACCTTTCCCGACAAACTCCCTAACCGGCACTTCATGCCGGGAGAAATCCTTCCGATTGAGGGACGGGCTTTACGCCCGACGGATCGGCGGACTTACGTATTTCGGCGTCGGGCGTTCCTCCTTCGCCAAGGCTTCGGAGGACAAGAAAGCCCGACCCACAAGAAGGCGTTACGCCGCGCCCCCTCACTTCGCCTGTTGCGTCTCGGGGAAGCAGATGCGCTCGACGGCTTCCTGAAAATCCGTCGCGCCGCGCAGGATTTCGATCTCGAGGCGAAGGTAGTAGATCGGCAGCGGCGGCACGAGGTCCGCGGCGAGGCGCACGGAGTCCTTCTCGGTTGTCACAAGAAACTCCAGGTTCGCCGCGACCGCCTGCTTGAAGACGAGTGCGAGGTCCTCCGGCGTGAAGCGGTAGTGGTCCATGAAGCGCTTCGCGTAGACGAGGTTTGCGCCGCCCTTTCGCACGAAGCCCTCAAAACTTTCTGGCGCAGCGATGCCGCTGAACGCGCCCACGCGCTTGCCCTTGAGAAACTCGAGTCCGTATCGCTCGGGGCCGCCGATGCGCTGGAGGTATTGGGGCTTGTGTGCGCACTCGATGATATCGACGCCGGGATTGTGCCGCTGGATCAGTTCCTCGAGGTCTTGGTCGCGCGTTCCGTCGGACTTCGTGAGGAAAACGTAGGACGCGCGCGTGAGGTGCTTCACCGGTTCGCGCAGGAGGCCGCGCGGCAGCATCTCGCCGTTGCCGAAGGGATTGCTCTTGTCGACGAGTAGCAGGTTGAGCCGGCCCTTTAGCGGGAGGTATTGGAAGCCGTCGTCGAGCACGAGCGTGTCGCAGCCAAACTTCTTGATCGCGTAGGTGCCGGCCTTCACGCGGTTCTTGTCGACGAGGACGACGACTCCGGGAAGATTCCGCGCGAGCATGAAGGGCTCGTCGCCCGCCTCGTCGGAATCGAGCAGCACCGTCGTGCCGTCGCTCACGACCTTCGGCGGGGGTTCCTGCCCGCTGCTCATCCAGTTCCAGAAGCGCGTCCACGGGGGCGTTGAGCGGCTCTTATAACCGCGGCTGAGGATCGCGACCTTCCGGCCCCGGTCCGCGAGCGCGCGGGCAAACTTTTCCACGATCGGAGTCTTGCCGGTGCCGCCGACGGTGAGGTTCCCCACGACGACCACCAGGCATCCCAGCGGCTGGTCCTTCAGGATGCGGTTGCGGTAGAGCCACAGGCGGAGCTGCACGATCCAGTTGAACAGCCAGGAGACCGAGAGGAGGAATACGCTGTAGACGGTGGCCGACCTGTCCTCGCGGCGGCCGGAGATCACGTCGACGGTGAATTCCTCAAACTCGATGACCTTGCGCTTGATCCAACTGGTCGGCATTGGCCGTGGAATGAGTATAAAGAGGAATTGACGGCCCACAACCGTTGAGGCGTGGTTAGATGTTTTCTCTAAGCGCGGCGGCTGGCATGCAAACCAATCCAACATCGAGTCGTGCAACCGGTTGCCCGCTGCGGGGAGGACAAGTTCCATCACCATGAGCATCCATCTCCACATTCCAGGCCCCGTGCACGTGTCGGAAAAGACACTTCGCGCGATGCAACAGCCGATGATCGGCCACCGAAGCTCGGACTTCGTGGCCCTCTACCAGGCGATCCAGCCCGGACTCGCCTCCCTTTTCGGGACCAAGGATCCGGTTTACCTGAGCACGAGCTCGGCGTGGGGCGTCATGGAAGGCTCAATCCGCAACGTGGTCGGCCGCCGCGTCCTCACGTGCATGAACGGCGCGTTCTCGGACAAGTGGTTCGATGTCGCCCAGCGCTGCGGCAAGGAAGCCACGGCCCTGAAGTTCGAGTGGGGCAAACCTGTCGATCCTACCGCCGTGCGCGAGCAGCTCGCGACTGGCGCGTTCGACGCGATCACGCTCGTGCATAACGAGACCTCGACCGGCACGATGAGCCCGCTCGCCGAGATCATGGCGGTCGTGCGCGAGTTTCCCGACGTCATCGCGATCGTCGACCCCGTCAGCTCATTCAGCGCGATGCCGATCCCGAAGGACGAGCTGGGCGTCGACATAATGCTCACCGGTTCGCAGAAGGCGCTCGCGCTCCCGCCGGGCATGTCGCTCTTCGCCGTCTCGGAGCGGGCCCGCGCGCGCGCCGGTAAGACTCCCGGCCGCGGCTACTATTTTGACCTGCTCGAGTTCCAGGCAAACCACGAGAAGGGCATGACGCCGAGCACGCCGACGATCGCGCTCATCTACGCGCTTCGCTCGAAGCTCGAGGACATCGCCGCCGAGGGGATCGAGATCCGCCACGCGCGCCACACTCGCTTGAACGCCCGCGTGCGCGCCTGGGGCGCGGCGAAGGGCCTCACGCTCTTCCCCGAGCCGCAATACGGATCAGTCACGCTGAACTGCCTGCGCAACACGCTCGGCTTCGATCCGGCAGCGCTCAACAAGCTGCTCAAGACAAAGCACGGTTTCCTGATCGACGGCGGCTACGGCAAGCTCAAGGGCAAGACCATCCGCATCTCCAACATGGGCGACGAAACCGACGGCTCGATGGAGAAACTCCTTGCGGCGATCGACGCCTCGCTCGCCGAGCTTTCCGTGCCGGGAGCGGCCTGAGTCTCGACGCCGCACAGTGGAGCCTCGGCCACTCAGTTCGCCTAGCAGGGTCCCGCCACACGCGTGGCCCTGCCTGGCAGCCGTGGCGTTCGTGCTCGCGATGGTCGCCTGGCGCTACGACGCCGACACCGGCTTCACGAGCCTGATCCGGTTTGGCGCGCTCTTCGACGAAGGAAGGCTACCTGCGCTCGATGGTCAGCCGCTTCACGTCTTTCCAAATCCTGGCTACGACGGTCAGTTCTACGCACAGCTCGCCGTCGACCCGGATGTGTCGAAGCCAGAAGTGCAGGCCGCGCTCGACAACCCGCGCTACCGCGCGCGCCGCATCCTTTTGCCGGCGATCGTCCACGTCCTCGGTGTGGGCAATGCGTGGCTGACGCTGAACATCTTCGCGCTCGCGAATCTCGCCGCGTGGCTCGCACTCGGGTGGCTGCTGTGGCGCCGCACGCGCGCAGACGGCTGGCGCGGCTCCGCGGTGTGGCTCGCATGCATGCTCAGTCTCGGCGCGCTCGACAGCGTTCGGATGTCGCTCACGGATCTTCCCGCGATGCTGCTCATCTTCGTCGCCGTGGAGGCTTCGGTGCGCGGACGAAGATGGCCCGCGCTCGCGGCGCTCGCAGCCGCGGCGCTCACACGCGAGAGCTCTGTGCTCGCATTCGCCGCGCCTGAGGGCGGCGATCTGCGCACTGGCCGCACGTGGACGCGCCACGCGTTGAACGGTCTCATCATCGCCGCACCGCTCGCGCTTTGGCTTGGGTGGCTCCTCAGCAACGTGACCGCGGGCGACAACACGGGCACGAAAAACTTCGCGCTGCCGTTCGCGGCAATCTTCAACCACGTGGTTCATTCCGCGCAGGAGATCGCGTCGGGCAACCTTTCCTACCGGCAAATCTTCGGCCTGATCGCGGTTCCCGGCTTCCTGCTACAGGCCGCGTGGGTGATCCACCGCGCGGTCGGCGGCGGGTTCGCGGGCGAGCCGTGGCTTCGCGCCGCGGTGCCTTTTGCGCTCCTGCTGCTGGTTCTCGGCGAATCCGTCTGGTTTGGCTACTGGTCGGTGGCGCGCGCGTGCTTGCCGCTCACCTTCGCGTTCAACCTCACGCTGCCCCGCGACGGGCGGTTTTGGTGGTGGCTTGTTATCGGTAACGCGTTCGCGCTGCACGGTATCCACAGGATGCTGCCGGGCTGATCCGCGGCGGTATTCGCGAAACTTTTTTCGAGCGGCGCAGGATGCGCAACCCGGTCGCCCACGGCAGACGCGCGTGCGCGCACGCACGCGAGAACGGGGCTGTCTCCAAAAAGTCGGGCTTGCCAAATCCTCGCGGCCAATTACTGCCAGCCTTTCACTGATGAAGACCCTTGTCATCGCGGAGAAGCCGAGCGTAGCCGTTGATATAGCGCGCGCGCTTGGCCGCGTCCCCAAGAAAGGCGACGTCCACGAGAACGAGGAATATGTCGTCAGTTCGGCCGTCGGCCACGTCGTGGAACTGTTCATGCCGGAGGACATCGACGAGAAGAAATACCGCTTCTGGCGCCTCGAAACCCTGCCGATTATTCCGGAGAAATTTGAGCTCAAGCCCATCGCCTCGTCGAAGGACCGGTTCGCGCTCCTCAAGAAACAAATCGCGCGGAAGGACATCAACCTCGTCATCAACGCCTGCGACGCCGGCCGCGAGGGCGAGTTGATCTTCCAGAACCTCTGCCAGCTTGCGAAGAACAAGCACCCGGTGAAGCGGCTCTGGCTTTCGTCGATGACCATGGAGGGCATTCGCAAGGCATTCGCCAGCCTGCGCGACGGCGCGGAGATGAATGGCCTCGCCGACGCTGCGCGCTGCCGCAGCGAGGCTGACTGGCTCATCGGAATCAATAGCACGCGCGCGCTCACGAAGCGCATGTTCGGCTCGCGCGCCGGCAACGTCGCCTCCGTCGGCCGCGTGCAGACTCCCACCCTCGCGATCCTATACGCGCGCGAGCTGGAAATCCGGAATTTCAAGCCGCGCGGCTACTGGCGCGTCACCGCGAAGTTCGGCATCGCCTCCGGCGAATACGAGGGCACCTACCAGCGCACCGACTTCAAGAAGAACGACGACGAGCACGATCGCATCGACCGCATCTGGCAGAAGGCCACCGCCGAGGCCGTCGTCGCAGCGTGCGCGGGCAAGCCGACGGCATCGGTCACCGAGGAACGAAAGGCCGGCACGCAAATCGCCCCGCGGCTCTACGATCTTACAACTCTTCAGCGCGAGGCCAACGGCCGCTACGGCTTCCCCGCGAAGCGCACGCTCCAGATCGCGCAGGCCCTTTACGAGAGCCACAAGATGATCACCTACCCGCGCACCGACTCGCGCGCGCTGCCGGAGGACTACATGCCCGTCGTGCGCGAGGCGCTCGCGAATCTCTCGGGTGGCCTCGAGCCGCACGCGAAGCGCGTGCTCGACAACGGCTGGGTGCAGTTCAACAAGCGCATCTTCAACAACGCGCAGGTCTCCGATCACTTCGCGATCATCCCGACCGTCAACGAGGCGAAGAACCTCGACGAGTCCGAGGCGAAGATCTTCGACATGATCGC
>DATKCJ010000354.1:0-11813 GCA_035513275.1 Opitutaceae bacterium | reverse complement strand
GCCACGCCTCGCCGAGTTGCTGGAGCGCCTGGTGGTAGGAGGAGCCGCGTGGGGCGAGAGTGCCGAGGTTGACTCGCACCGGCCGGGGCGCGCCGTCGGCCGCCATGGCAAGTAGCAGAACAGCAACGCTGAGGAATCGGGTGACGCTACGCATGATTGGGCGCATCAGGGGGTGACACGCGAACTCCGTCAAGGGTTCAAGAATAGAATGTCAATCTGGTCGAGCAGCCGCCGGGCGCGCCGCTGCATGATGGTGTTTTCGAGGCGCCACTCGGGGCGCTCGTTGACGTCGATCGCCAGCGCGGCGTCGAGGAGCCGGCGGAACTCGGCGACGTCCTGCGACTGCACGCAGGTGTTCTCCGCCCACGTGACGTAGGGGGAAACTTTCTTGCCGCCCGTGAGCTCGATCGCACGGCCGAAGTGAACACGAGCCCGCTCGACCGGATCGCCCTCGCCGCCGACTCGCGCGAGCTCGTAGGACATGAGGAAAGTATGAATGGCACCGTAATCGTAGTCGGCATCGAGCGCGTGGGCGCGGTCGATGAGCGCCTCCATTTGCGGCAGTTCCCCGATGAGTGCGGGATCATCCTTGGCGAGACTGATCGCCGACGCCCACGCAGCAGCCGTCCAGTAAAGCGCGGGCACATCGTCCTCACCCATGACTGCGACCGCGGCGATCGGATCCGCGTCAAAAGCGGCGCCAAACCCCGGGTGACTGACCTCAAGAGCCCGCAGGCCGTAGTCGCGCGCCCGGACGTAGAGCTTCCGCGCACGCAATCGTTGCTCGATCGCGTGGGCGAAGTCAGTCTCCTCCGCCTCGTCGGCCTCCTGCTGCACGAAAGCGTAGGCGTATTGCGTGAAGCCGCCCGCGGTTGCCACGAGCAACGCCTCGTGCTCCGGGCTCTCGAGGAGCAGGCTCTCCATCAGCTTCAGGCTGAAAGGCACCGCCGCCCTCACAAGCTCGGGATCTTCATCGCTCGCAAACGCACCGCCGCTGCCGCCCTTCGCGAGGATGTTGCCCACGGAATTGACCGCGACCTGGCGCACCGAGCATCCCGTCAAAGCGAGGCCCGCTGCGAGAACAACGAGCCCGATCCCATTCAATTGCGGGCGTGTGAAAAGACGCATGGCTGCGGCGCCTTGATACCCGCAAGGCAGCCTCACAGGCAAACGCGAAAATTCCGGATCCTGAGCCGGGCGACTACTTCACCTTCGCGAGGCCCCGCAGGCCGCTGATCGTCCCCGGTCCGCTGCCTTGACCCTGGCGCGGCGAATAGGCCGCGAGCGCGGCGGCGAGCACCTCGTCGGCGAACTGCGAGTGGGCCATCGTCGTCGGGTGGATGTCGTCCCAGAAAAACGCACCCTCGGCGCTACCGCCTGCAAGTACAGGCACCGTGACGTTGATGAAGCCGTAGGCGGAAGGATTAGTGACTCGCGAAGTGACGAAGGCAAACGCGTCGCCGCGTATGATCTTTCCGTCCCAACCCCACTCGAGCGCCGCAATCACGTTCTCGAGCTCGCTGTTGAAGATCGCGGACAGGGCGGTTGCGCCAGCGCCGCCGTCGGCCATCGCGCGACCGCGGGGAGCCAGTCCCAGATTCGGAAAATTCATTACCACGACGTGTTTCGCACCAAGTGCCTGCAGCCATCCGACAGCGGTTCCAAGGTTGGTGATCGCGCCGACCAGCACCGGCACCGGATTGGCACCCGGGGCGATTCCGAGAAGGTCATTCGCACCGCCGTTGAGGAGATAGAGCGCGTCGGGGTCGGCGGGGCCACCGCCGAGCGATGCCGCGTATTGTCCAACCTGCCCGAGGACGGCCGAAGTACTCGCGCCTCCCACGGCATAGTTGAGGTGCTTGTCGGCGAGACCGAGCCGGTCGGCGACATACTCCGGCCAGACCGGGCCGTTCGAGAAGCGGCCATTCCAATAATAAGGTGCAGGCGGAGCCGCGCCTCCGGTCATTGCATACAAGTTGCCGTTGTCGCTGAGACTGTCACCGAACGTGACGACCTTCGAAAAAGCGGTGCGGGCAGAGACCGCGGGAGCGATCGAGACAAACAGAGCGAGCGCGACGAACAACGTCCGGGCGCCGCGAGGGGTATTCTTTGTAGGCATGGTGCGAATCTTTC
Organism: Opitutaceae bacterium; assembly: GCA_035513275.1. Lineage (GTDB taxonomy): Bacteria > Verrucomicrobiota > Verrucomicrobiia > Opitutales > Opitutaceae > DATKCJ01. The sequence continues at coordinate 9,680 of DATKCJ010000354.1, read as the reverse complement.
GTGGGTGACTGCATTCCGATCAACCGGCGCAAACCGTCTGCCTCGACAACAAGATCGTGGCCAGACTGCAACCGCGAAAAGGGGAATAGAGATGCAGTTCTGGGATTGTGCCAGAAGCCAGCGCACAGACACAATGAGGGAAAGCCTGATCGCCGGCCGCGAAGCGCCGAAAGATGAGCGACGACCTAACGCCACACACCCATCCGGGATTTCCATTTTCAACCGGGCACTACACCGCACGCCTTGGAACGAGCGCTGAACACGTCAGGCGCGCGCAGCGTCTGCGATTCGCTGTCTTCAATGAAGAGTTGAAGGAAGGTCTCCCGGAATCGTGGAAAACCGGACACGACGAGGATCGCTTCGATGCGGTCTGCGATCATCTTCTCGTCGAGGAGACGGCCTCCGGCTCGGTCGTGGGCACCTATCGCCTGCTCACGGGTGCGCGCGCCGCCGACCGCGGCACCGGCTACTACAGCGCTCAGGAGTTCGACTTCGCACCCTTCGAGCCGCACCGCGAGAAGATCCTCGAACTCGGGCGGGCTTGCGTCGCAAGCGGGCATCGCAATCAGACCGTGATCGGGCTTCTGTGGCGCGGCATCTCGATCTATGCGCGCGCCGCGAACACGCGTTATCTGATCGGTTGCAGTTCGCTCACCACACAGGATCCCGGGGTCGGCTCGTCAGCCTACGTGCAACTCGCCGGCCGCCATCTCGCACCGGAATCTTTCCGCACAAAGCCGCTGCCGGAATTCGCGTTCCCGATCGTGCCGGGTCCCGAGCTCGCGCGGATTCCGAAACTCATGGCCGCCTACATCGCCGTCGGCGCGCGGATCTGCGGCGAGCCCGCGCTTGATCGTGTTTTCAAGACGATCGACTTCCTCACGCTCCTCGATCTCGACTCGCTGCCGGTCGCTGTCGCGCGGAAGTATCTTTCATGAGACGCGCATGGATTTACGTGCGCGCCGTTGGCCGGGGCATACGGATGGCGTTCGTGCTTGTGGGTCCGGCGCTCTCGCATTGGTTCACCGCGCCGAAGTATCCGACAATCGCTTGGCGCACGGCATGGCTGCAGCGTTGGTGCAGTCACACGTCCCGCGCTGCTGGTGTCACGATCCGCGTTACAGGCACGCCTGCCAGCCACGGAATCGTCGCCTCGAACCACCTCAGTTACCTCGACATCCTCGTGCTCGCGTCGATCAGCCCGCAGGTGTTTCTCGCGAAGTCCGATGTGCGCAACTGGCCTGTCATGGGCAAATACGCCGAATGGGCAGGCACGCAGTTCATCGATCGCACGCGACGCGCGGATGTCGCGCGGCAGAACGAGGAGTTTCGCCGCATCGTCGAGAACGATGCCGTGCAGACCATCTTCCTCGAGGGCACGAGCAGTGGCGGCGCATCCGTGCTGCCGTTCAAATCCTCACTTCTCGAGCCGGTCGTCGCGAACGGCTGGCCGGTAACTCCCGCGGCCATCGTCTACACCTGCAAGGGCGGCGTGCCATCGGAGCACGTCTGCTGGTGGCGCGACATGCCTTTCACGCCGCACGCGCTCGGACTTCTGCTGCTCGACAGCATCACTGCGCACGTCTCATTCGGCACGCCAGTTGCACCCGGCGACGACCGCAAGGCGCTCGCGGCAAGGCTGCACGCAGAGGTCTCCACGTTGAAGACGGGAATCGAGGCTGGATTGAGGTAGGGCAGGTCTCCGACCTGCCGAAGGGGACGAATGGCGGGTCAGAGACCCGCCCTACTCTATTGGCCGACTTCGCGGAGCTGCCTTCTCCTCCGTCGCTCCGCGCGCAACAGCCGCCACAACTCCGGCACGCGCATCGTCTTTGCGCCCATAGCACGGTTCGTTTCACCGATTTCGAACGCGAGCGCCCATTGCGCGCGGAGCGTTCGCCATGCGTCGAAAATCGAGTAACGCGGATCGTAGATGTTGGTCGCCTCGGACGTTGCGCCGTTCAACTCGATCACCTTGAAACCACGGCCGGCCTGCAGCGCCTCGACCGACTCCACGCGAACGTCGTAGCGGCCAAAGAAGAAGCCCGTCGCCGACCGGCTCAACGTGTCGATCGCCTCATCGAGTTCAGGCGTGATCACCCACCGGCCGTCGAGAAACACCGCACCGCGGCAGTGGTTGCCGATTTGCACGAGTGCGACGCGCTCGCCGGCAAGTGGCACCGCGTCGAGCCGGTCGCCGTGGTTGGCGAGGTGCAGCGGCGCCATGCATACCGCACGACTGTCGGCGAGGATCAACTCCTCCAGCGTGCTCACGCCGTCGCCTGTAACTGCAGGAAACTGCTTCTCGGTGACGGCGAAAATCGTTCCCGCCTCCGCAGCCGGGTAACGCGCATAGAAGATTCCGAACTCAATCCCGTGCACAAATTCCTGAGCGAGCATCGGCCCCGGATGCGCGCCGAAGTATTCTCGCGCCGTTTCCGCCGAGCGAATTATCGCCACTCCCTCCCCGCGCTCCCCCGCGTCGGGTTTGAGCACGATCGGGAAATCGAGCGCTGAGATTGCCATGAACTCCGCCAGCGCCGCCTCGCGCGCAGCAACGCCCTCCTCCGCGATCAACCGCGACTTCGCAATCCGTGGGTCACCGGCCGGGAACAGCCCGAGGATCGCGGACTTCGATTCGCCGATGAATCCGCCGGCCTCGATGCCGGGGTTGACGGCTGAGAAGGTGCCAAGGCCGCCGTGCTTCGGCGCGAGGCGCAGCAAAATGTAGGCACACACTGGCGCATAAACGGTCCACATCGGCCAAAATTCCCAGTGTGTGAGCCGCAGCCACCGGCCGAGCAGCAGTCGCCGGCCGCGCCACGTCATGAGCGCGACGGCGAGCCGCGACACGAGCCATATCGCGAACACCACCGCCGCGAGCACGATCACCGCCCAGCGCTCATACTCGACCAGCACTGGCGCGATCGCGTTGCCGAACAAGGTCGCGAGACCCACCAGCGCCGGAGTCCACACGAGCCCGGCGAGTGCGAGCCAGCCGCCAAATGCCGCGACCGGCGCGCGGAGGATTCCCGCGGCGAGATACGTGATGAGCCGAGTGCCTGGTGTAAACCGGCTGAGCCACGCGACCGCGGGACCGCGCCGTCGGATCCACGACTCCGCACGAGAGAGCCGGCCGCCTTTGTCGAGCCACGCGAGCAGGCGCCCGCGCGTGAGCGTGCGGATGCCTCGCCCGGCGAACACGAGCAGCATGTCGCCGGTCCAGATGCCAATGAAGCATGCAGCCGACGCCTCCGCGAAGCCGATCCGTCCGTCGGCGACAAGCAACCCCGCGGCGATGCATGTGAGGTCCTCGCTCGCGTAGGTCGCAAGCGCCAGCGCTACAAAGAGCGCCCACCCAGCAGCCGGCAGACTCTCGATGCCCGGGATCATTCGCCGGCCGGGATCGCCGGGTGCAGCGAGATGCACAATTCCGCGAGGCCCAGGTTCTCTTCAGTCGCCGCATGCATCGCAGTTGTGTTTACCGACAGTGATGGCCGCCCGCTGCGCACCGGGCCAGAGAATAATCGGCCGGCTCCGCGTTCAGAGTTCCGTGTTTACGCGGTCCGGCTTCGCATCCGCCCGCGTCCGGAAATGTGTTTGATGCGACATTCGCGCGCATCATCATCCCGCGACGTGACGCGTCCTCCCGCATCGAACCCCGCCGTGCCCGACCCCGACACCTGGGTCGACGAGTTTGGCGATTACCTTCTCGGGTTCGCGCTTGCGCGCGTGCGAAACCGCGCCGCCGCGGAGGATCTCGTGCAAGACACACTGCTCGTCGCGCTGAAGACAAGCGACCGCTTCTCGGGTCGAAGCAGTTTCCGCACGTGGCTCACGAGCATCCTCAAGTTCAAGATCATCGACCACTATCGCGCGGGCACGCGTACGAAGACGTTTACGGACATGACGTCATTCTACGAGGACGGCGAGCGGGCGGCATTCGGAGAGGAAGGCGAATGGAAGCACACGGGCGATCAACTGCCGAAGCCGTGGGACGAGGAGCAGATGAAGCAACTCGATCGGCAGGATTTCTGGAAGGCGTTCAACGCGTGCGCCGACAAGCTGCCGGAGCGCATCCGCGCGGTGTTCGTGATGCGCGAGGTCGACCAGATCGACTCCGAGGAGATCTGCAAACGGATGGACATCACGCGCGACAATTTCTGGACGATCATGCACCGCGCACGCATGGCGCTGCGCAAGTGCCTCGAGGGTTCGCTTTTCTCGGAGTGATGGTTTCGAGTAGCGCAGGTCTCCGACCTGCGTCGGCAGGTCGAAGACCTGCCCTACTTCTTCACCCGCCCGACTCGCCGCGCATCGCGGCCCGCATTCGCTCACGCGCTTCTTCCGAGAGTTTCTCGTCGGCGCGAAACTCCTCGGAATCGCGCGCGAGATTATCATGCAGCGCCCGCAACTGGTTCGCGTAGACCTCACACGCGCGGCAGATCTTGAAATGCGCCCAGATCTTGAACCGCATCCACGCCGAGTGCCGCTCCTCGAGTCCTTCAGAAGCGCACCGGCACACCTGCTTGCAGCTTGGCGTCAGCCTGGCCAGGAAGATAATCAGGCGCTTTCTCATTCTCTCGACGCCATACTCACCGGCCTTGTCACGGGCGACAAGAGCAGGCTTGGGGAAATGCGGTGAGGAGGATCATGCCACTGGGTCGGGCTGCGGATAACAACCTGTCATGAGTTTTCGCCGTAGGGCCGGCGCGGTAGCCCGAGTTCTCGGTGCACGGGTAGTGCGGGTCTATTGACCCGCGTCCGCAGGTCGGAGACCTGCGCTACGACAGACAAGAGCGGAGACCCTACAAATGAGTGATTCCCGCTGCGCTCGACAGCACCCGCCCGCTTCCCTCTGAATCTCCCGCTCATGCTGAGAATCATCCTTCCGCCGAACCTCGAGGCCGCCGCTGCGCGCGATGCGGTCGCAGTCCGGCTGGAGTGGAATCCCGGCGACGGCCCGATCGACGCTGCGTTGCCGGCGCTCGCGGTCATCGAGCGGCTTGCTCCCGGTGCTGAGGTGCCGCGGTTCGTTCAGCTCACTCGCGCGCAGCTCCGCGCTCTCGTCGAGGCTGCGACGGGTCAGCCGTTCGTCTTCCTCGCTTCGCGGCCGACCGAGCCGCTCGCGTGGTCGGAAAGCAAGTTGCCCGGCGTAACGGAGCATATCGCAGCGCCCGTGGTTTCCGATCGGACCAGAGGTAGGAGCCCGCTTGCGGGCGATTCGGAGAACCTATCGCCCGCACGCGGGCTCCCACCTCAGACGCAAGCCGGTCCCAGTGATTCGAGAGCAAAATCGCGGTCCCACGTCACTGACTCGGCGCAGCCTTCCCAGCCGCCGCTGGTCGACGGCTCGGAACATTTTCTGGCGATCACCCTGCCCTCCCGGAATCACCATGCCTACGACGAGCTGCTTGAGTTGCTGAAGGGCCAGGGCTTCGCGCTCGAGACTTCGAACCGCCGCTGGTGGCTGCGCGACCGGCACAGGACACTCGCGTTTCTCGGCGAACACTGGACCGCGCTCAAGGACTGGGGCGCCGAGTTTACCGAGAACTTCAACAAGAACACAGCGAGGATTGGTCGCGCCGAGATTCTGACCGAGGCGCGTGCGACCGGCGACGACTTCGACGTGACGCTCGAACTTCGCGCTGGCGACGCCGATCCTGCAGACGTCTACAAACAAGTTTCTTCCGGGCGATCCTTCGTCGAGTCGCGCGGGCGCGTCTATCTCGTCGAGCGTTCGACGCGCGAGCGACTCGCTGGTGCGCAGCACGCGCTTGCGGGCGATCCGTCCCGACCGCTCATGCACCGAAGCACCCACCGCGTGCCGCGACACCGTGTCGCCGAGGTCGGCGACATCCTTGAGTCGATCGGTCCGAATTTCCGACCGCCCGTGGAGTGGGCAACTGGCGCGGCGGCTCTGCGCAACCACTCACAGCTCGCGATGCCGCAGCTCGCGCCGGAACTCCTGACGATTCTCCGCCCTTACCAACGCCTCGGTGCTGCGTGGCTTCATCATCTGCACTCGCAAAGGCTCGGCGGCGTGCTCGCCGATGAGATGGGCCTCGGCAAAACGCTGCAAGCGCTCGCCATGCTCTCGACGCTCGCCGGCACCTCGCTCGTGGTTTGCCCGGCGTCGCTCGTCGAGAACTGGCGTCGTGAGGCCGCGCGCTTCGTGCCGTCGATGCGCGTGCGTGTGCACCATGGTTCGGACCGCGGCGACGCGGCGGATCTCGGTGGAGTCGATCTGATCGTCACTTCCTACGGCACACTCGTGCGCGACCGCGCGCGGTTCGAAGGCGTCGAGTTTGCATGCCTCATCGCAGACGAGGCGCAGCACGTGAAGAACCGCCGCACCCAAAACGCCGCAGCGCTTCGCGGTATCCGCGCGCGAAGCCGGCTGATGCTCACCGGCACACCGGTCGAGAACAGCCTCGACGATTTGCAGTCGATCTTCGAGATCGCGCTGCCCGGCGCGATCAAGCCGATCCCGTCCGATGCGCGCGGCGACGAGCGCAAGTGGCACGAAGCGCACGTGCGGCGTCAGACCGCACCGTTCATCCTTCGACGGACAAAGGCGCAGGTCGCGCCGGAACTGCCGCCGAAGATCGAGCAGGTCGTGCATTGCGAGGCGGGCCCGGAGCAACGCGCGTTCTACGAGCGCGTGCGCGCCTCGACCGAGGGCGAGATCGAGAAACTCGAATTCGCCGGCGGCAAGGAAGCGCAGGTGCGCCTCGCCGTGCTCACGCAGTTGCTGCGATTACGGCAGGTTTGCTGCGATCCCGCGCTGCTGCCCGGTGGCGACGAGGTTGGCTCGGCGAAGATGGATGCATTCCTCGAGTTGCTCGACGAAGCGGTCGACGACGGCCACCGGATGCTCGTCTTCTCACAATTCACCAGCCTGCTGCGACTCGTGCGCGCGGAACTCGAATCGCGCGGGCTTCAGTTTGCATCGATCGACGGCTCGATGTCGCCGCGCGAGCGGCAACGCGAGGTCGATCGCTTCCAGGCTTCGGCGGAGATCCCAGTCTTCCTCATCTCGCTCAAGGCCGGCGGCACCGGGTTGAATCTTACCGGCGCCGACACAGTTGTGCACTTCGACCCGTGGTGGAATCCCGCGCTCGAGGCCCAGGCGACCGACCGCGCGCACCGCATCGGCCAGACGCGCACCGTGAACGTCTACAAGCTGATCGTCGCCGGCACCGTCGAGGAGAAGGTCCTCGCGCTTCAAGAAGAGAAGGCGAGGCTGCTCGCCGACGTGTTCGACGAGAGCGATGCCGCCAACGCCCGACTCTCGCTCACTGAGCTGCGCGACCTCACCCGCAATGCGTGAGACAGCTTGGGGTGGAACGCGTTGGCCCCAACGCGTTTCCGAGAAGTCGCTGCAAGACAGCGCGTTGAAGGTAACGCGCTCCACGTCGAGTTCCGCGACTAAGGCCCGGTTCAGCGCCAAAAATCCCATTGACTCCCTCTCCTCGCTGCCAAACCTCGACCGTTCCTAAACATGAGCAACCCTCCCGATCTCTCCAAGCCTCAGCGCAGTCTTTCGCCCGAGGAGATTCCTTTCCACAACAGCCAGCTCCTGAACCGCTTCACCACGGACACCGGCAAGCTGCTGCGTCGCAAATACACCCGCCTGTCTGCCAAGCAGCAGCGCGTGGTCACGAAGACGATCAAGCGCGCGCGCAACATCCAGCTCGCACAGTAAGCGGCGGATCGCGTCAGCCCTTCCGAGCCGGAGTTGAACACTCCGGCTCTTTTTGTGCCCGGAGTTTTTCGACCGCTAATCGACGCTTATCTGCTCTAATGCCCAGGCAAAAAAACTGCAGATCGAATCTCCACGATTTGATTAGCGTTCATTAGCGTGGATTAGCGGTTCAATCTGCTGTGTCTTGGCAGACAAGAAAATGGCACGGATTCTCTCCCCGACTCCGCAGAACATCGCCCGACTCGCGCGCGCCATCCGCCGTGGCGAGCTCGTCGCGGTGCCGACCGAGACCGTCTATGGACTCGCCGCCGATGCACTCAACCCCGTCGCGTGCCGCGCGATCTTTAAGGCGAAGGGACGCCCGCTCACCGATCCGTTGATTGTCCACGTCCGCACGATGCGCGAGTTGCACTCGATCGCTCACGTGCCAGTCGAGGCCATCACACTCGCACGGAAGTTCTGGCCCGGGCCGCTCACGCTCGTGCTCCCGCGCAAGCCGGTCGTGCCCGACATGGTCGCAGCCGGCGGTCCGACCGTCGCCGTGCGGATGCCGGCGCACGCGGTGATGCGGCGCTTACTCCGCGCCGCGGGCCGTCCTCTCGCCGCTCCGAGTGCGAATCCTTTCGGCCGGCTGAGTCCAACGACTGCCGCGCACGTCGAGGCGGGACTCGGCAAACTCATCCCGTGGATCCTCGACGGTGGTCCGTGCAGCGTCGGCGTCGAGTCGACGATTGTAGACTTCTCCGATCCTGACCGCCCGCGCATTCTGCGACCCGGCGGAATCCCCGCAGCAGTGATCGCCCGCGTGCTCGGAAAACGCGTGCCGGTTTTCACCGGAAGCGCACGAGTGTCGGCAGCCCAGAAGGCACCGGGCATGTTGACGCAACATTACAGCCCGAGCACGCCGCTCGTGTTGCATCGCAAACTCACCGCGAGCCGCGTGCGACGCGGCGCGGCCGACGAGGCATTTCTCTTTTTTAAGAACCCGGGTGCCAAGACCACCGCGAGCCATCCGAATGTCTCATGGCTCAGCGAACGCGGTTCGCCGGCCGCCGCCGCGCGGCGGCTGTTCGCGAAGCTGCACGAGCTGGACGCGCACGGATTCGCGACGATCCGCGCCGAGCTGGCACCAGCGGGCGACACCTGCGCGGCGATCAACGACCGCCTCCGGCGGGCAGCGGCTCGAGGCTGACTCCTCTTCACCCCCACCTTCCCTGGAGCCTGCCAATTCCACTAGTCAAGTATCAGTTGACTAGTGGGATTGGGACGAGGGGATGATGGCCAGGTGTTGGAGTGAGAGCGGGATTTGACGGCCGTGGGGCGAGGTCAGTGGAGGTTCATTTCCGAGAGCGCGTTGGGTACGCCTACTCGGAGGAGTCCGGCTGACAAACTGGCCGACCAGGGCTCTGATCCGCGAACCTGGCAGGTCAAAGACCCTGCCCTACGCCGCTACGCCTTCGCCTTCGAGGCGGCGTCGACCAGTGCGAGGAAGCTCGCGGACTCGAGTGCGGCGCCGCCGATGAGGCCGCCGTCGATGTCGGGCTGCTCGAGGAGTTCGGGCGCGTTCGACGGCTTCATCGAGCCGCCGTAGAGAATGCGAATGCGTTGTGCGCCGTCGCCAAACTGTTCGGCGAGGAGCTTGCGGATGAATGCGTGAACTTCCTGCGCCTGCGCAGTCGTCGCGACCTTGCCGGTGCCGATCGCCCAGACGGGTTCGTAGGCGACGATGACATCGCCTGCGGCCTCGGCGGGCACGCCTTTCAGGCCGAGTGTCACGTGGCGCTTCACGACATCGAGTGTCTTCTCCGCCTCGCGCTCGGCGAGCGTCTCGCCGACGCAAAGGATCGGACGCAACTCGCTCTTCAGAGCGGCGAGCACCTTGCGGTTGATGAACGCGTCGTCCTCGCCGAAGTAGGTGCGGCGCTCACTGTGGCCCAGGATGACGTGCGTGCAGAAGAGCGAGCGCAGCATC
>DATKCJ010000353.1:0-2034 GCA_035513275.1 Opitutaceae bacterium | reverse complement strand
GCGCGCGCGAACGGGGTGAACATCTTCGAGGTCGGAAGCAAGAACCCCGGCGCGACCAACGTGCGCCGATCAGTCGGCAAGCGCGCGGGCGCTCTCGTGCTCGTGCTCGACATCCTGAAAGGCGCGCTCGGCACGGCATTGCCGTTGATCGCTGCCTGGCTCCTGAGGCCCGCGGGTGATCCAGCGGCGGATTGGGAATTTGCCGCGGGAGGCGTGCGGCTTTTCGGCTCAGCCGACATGACAAACATGATGGTCGCCGGGCTCGTCGGTGCGGTGCTCGGGCACAGCTACTCGCTCTTCACGGGGTTTCGCGGGGGCAAAGGCGTGGCAACCGGCGTGGGCGGACTCGTCGTGCTGATCCCGATCGCGGCGCTCGTCGCCGCGATCGTGTGGGTCGCCACTTTCTACACCACGCGCTACGTCTCGCTGGCGTCGATCCTAGGCGCCGTTTCCGTGCCGTTCTCTGCGTGGTTTGGCGGCTACCCGCCGTTGATCATCGTGATTGGCGCGCTCGTCGGCGGCTTCGTGATCTTCCGCCACCGCGAAAACATCAGCCGGCTGATAGGCGGCACGGAGTCGAAGTTCACCCGCAAGCCGCCGGCGGACGGACCGCCGGCAGGCTGAGCCGTAACAATGCATTCGAGGCTAACAGAACTCCGTAGCTGCCGAGCTGGAAAACCGCGCATGCGGCGCGGTTGGAGCCGGAAGAAACTCCGTCGTGGCCCTGCGCGTGAGCGCAGGGATCCGGATCCCGCCGCTCACGCGGCGGGCTACAACCGGAGATGTTTCTTGGGAGGTAACGAGGCAGGGTTTGCGCGCGCACCGTTCTTTCTGCCTCCTTACGTCGGCAGCTACATTCGAATCCATCGATTTGGCTGATCGTTCCCATTTCCACCCAACCAACACCGTGGCACGCATCGTCCAGAAATACGGAGGCACCTCGGTCCGCGACGTCGAGCGGATCAAGGAGGTCGCCAAGCGCATCAAGCAGACCCGCGACCAGGGCAACCAGGTCGTCGTGGTCGTCTCCGCCCGTTCGGGCGTGACGAACCAGCTTATTGCGACGGCGAAGTCCATCGTCTCGCAGCCCAACGAGCGCGAGCTCGACATGCTCCTCGCCATCGGCGAGCAGGAGACGATCGCGCTCACAGCGATGGCGTTGCACGCGCTTGGCGTGCCCGCCGTCTCGCGCACGGGCGCGCAAGCCGGCATCAAGACCGACCTCGTGCACACGAAGGCGAAGATCAGGAACATCGACGCCTCGCTCATCGAGAAGGACCTCGCGCGCGGCGACGTCGTGATCGTCGCCGGCTTCCAGGGCATCAGCGACGACGGCGCCACCACCACGCTCGGCCGCGGCGGCTCCGACCTCACGGCGATCGCGCTGGCCTATGCACTCAAGGCCGACAACTGCGAGATCCTCACCGACGTCGACGGCGTTTACACAGCCGATCCGCGCGTCGTGCCCACGGCACGCAAGCTCGCCGAGATAAGCTACGAGGAGATGCTCGAGCTTGCGAGCCTCGGCTCGAAGGTCATGCAGTCGCGCTCGGTCGAGTTCGCGAGCAAATACAACGTCAACTTTGAGGTGCGTTCGAGTTTCAACAACAACCCGGGGACTATCGTGAAGGAAGAATCTGCATCCATGGAAAAGGTGGTCGTGCGCGGCGTGGCCGTCGACAAGGACCAGGCGAAGGTGACCGTCAGCGGCATACCCGACAAGCCGGGCACCGCCGCGCGCATCTTCAAGACGCTCGCCGCCTCGCATGTCGTCGTCGACATGATCGTGCAAAACATCGGCCGCAACGGCGTGGCGAACCTCACGTTCACCGTGCCGCGCGACGACAGCGCGCGCGCCGAAACGACGGTCGCCGCGATCCTCGAGGACATCGGCGGCGGCAACGTCTCGGTGATCGCCAACATCGCCAAGCTCTCGGTCGTCGGCGTCGGCATGCGCACGCACTCGGGCGTGGCCGCCTCGGTCTTCCAGACGCTCGCCGACCACAACATCAACATCGACCTGATCAGCACCTC
>DATKCJ010000352.1:0-5479 GCA_035513275.1 Opitutaceae bacterium | reverse complement strand
CTGTCGCCGGACTGCAACTTGGGTCCTTGCGAGTGGAATTTTCTCCGAAGTCTCCTCGCCGAGGACCAGGGATCACCGACCAGCAATCGGTGTCACATGGTTAGATGTGCATATAGGATTTATCCAAACCATCCCGGTTTTTTGGCTGGGTTGCGGATGGTCCTGCGGCGGCTGATGGCTTTCATTCAATTTACCCAAGGCGGACATGACTTCCGCTTTTCTCACCCCGACCCCCGTCAGTGAACTCCAAAATGCAAACCCGAGATCTACCTCTATTCGCGCTCAAGTCTGCCGTCCGTCGACTTGTCGCTGGCCTGCTTTTTTCGATGCCGGCCCTTGTGCTGTTTCCCCAGGCTTCATCCAGTGAAGACGCTGCCGACCCTGATGACTCCGATTTCGTCGTGCTCGACTCATTTCCCGTGAGGTCCGGCTTTGCGGGCAGCCTCGCTGCCGCTGCCGAGTTGAAACAAAGACAGAGCGTCATCACCGAGGTGATAGCCGCCGAGGACATCGGAAAGCTGCCGGACATTTCCATCGCCGATGCGCTCACCCGCCTCACCGGCGTCACCACGCAGCGCTCCGACGGCCGCAGCCAGCAGATCAGCATCCGCGGCCTCAACGGCGACTTCATCCCCGGACTCTTCAACGGTCGCGAGCAGGTCACCACGAGCATGAACCGCGCAATCGACTTCGACCAGTATCCCGCCGACCTCCTGAACACGGTTGTGGTCTACAAGACCGCCGCGCCGAATCTCCCCAGCCAGGGCCTCGCGGGCACGGTCGACCTGCGCACGGTGCGCCCGCTCGAAAGAGGCGACCGTGTGACAGCCATCAGCGGTTACTACGAGTGGAACGAACTCGGTGAACTAACTCCCGGCGCCAGTTCGACAGGCGAACGCTTCACTCTGTCTTACATCGACCAGTTCAATGACCGCAAGCTGGGCATCGCGCTGGGCTACTCGCATTCGAGCAAGCCATTCTCTGGCGAGCAGTTTCAAGCATGGGGTTATCCCACGGACTCCGCTGGCAACTTCGCCCTCGGCGGAATGAAGCCCTATGTGCGCAACAGCGTGCTCGATCGCGACAGCTGGATGGCGGTTATCGAAATCAAGCCCAACGAAAACATCCACAGCGTCCTCGACATCTTTTATTCCGACTTCACGGAGGACAAGATCCTCCGCGGCATGGAAGTGCCGATGGCCTTCTGGAGCTCGGCCCAGCTCCAACCCGGTTACACAGTCACCGACGGTCTGATCACGAACGCCACGCTCACCAACGTCCAGCCCGTCGTTCGCAACGACACCTTCTCGCGCGAGGACAAGCCGATTGCGATCGGCTGGAACCTCGTATTGGGCGCGGCCTCCGAGTGGCCCGTCACGTTCGACGTCGGTTATTCAAAGGTAAAGCGTGACGAACTCAACCTCGAGCTCTGGGCCGGCATTGGATCGCTCGGCACGCCGTTCACGACGGCCGACACGATGACGGTGATGCTGGCACCCGGCCGGGTCCCCACGGTTACCACGACAAAGGACTATTCCGACGGCTCGATCCTCCGGATCGGTGACCCGCAGGGCTGGCAGACCTGGAAGTTTCCCACCACCGGCGCTCCCGGCTACCTGAAGGGCTTTCGTTCCAAGGACGAGCTGGGCCAGTTCAAGCTCTCGACCGTTCATGAGATGTCGGGCACCCTTTCGGCCATGGAGTTCGGTGTGAGCTTCACCGACCGCTTCAAGCGCGACGGACAGGACCCCTCCGGCTTCCCCGTGTTGGCAAACGGTGCCGCGACAGCACCGATGCCTCCGAGTGTCGGCATCACTGATTTCAGTTACCTGGGCATCGGAGAAATCTATGCGTTCGATCCAATAGAATATTTCCTTTCGGGCGCCATTGGTTTCGTTCCAAGCGACGGCACTGACTTCGTCGCACAGCGCTTCAAAGTCCGGGAGAAAGTCTCGCAGTTCTACGCTCAGTTCGAAATCAACACCAAGGCCGGCAGCATCCCGGTCACGGGCAACGTCGGCTTCCGCGTGATGCATACCGACCAGAGTTCCTCAGGATTCTCTGCCAACGGCAACGTCCTCACCGCAGTCGAGGATGGCGACACCTACACGCAGTTCGCCCCGAGCCTGAACCTCAACTTCGAGTTGACGGACCGCAGTGTCGTGCGCTTCAGCGTCGCCCGGCAAATCGCGCGGCCCCGCATGTATGACATGCGCGCAGCGCGCTCCTGGGGATACGACACGACCAAGGCCGGCTCCAGCGACATCAATCAAAGCCCGTGGAGCGGTGGCGGTGGCAACAGTGCCCTCCGTCCTTGGGTTGCCGACTCAGTGGACCTCTCATACGAGAACTATTTCCACGAGAGCAAGGGCTACTTCGCCGTGACTGGGTTCTACAAGAAGCTGCGCAACTTCATCTACGATGAGAGCTCGGTGGCCGACTTCAGCGGCTACCCGATCCAAGGCGCAAATCCCAATTTGTTCCAAGGCGTCGTCACGCAGCCGGTGAACGGCGAAGGCGGCAGCATCAAGGGCCTCGAGTTCTCCCTCGTGCTCGCCAGCGAATTGTTCAGCGAGAACTTCAAGGGCTTTGGTCTTCAATTTGGCGCCGCATACACGAAGAGCAGCATCCAGCCCTGGGGTCCGAACGGACCTACCGCCCCCATCGCAGGACTCTCAGAGAAGGTCGGCCAGCTCACTGTCTACTATGAGCGCTTCGGCTGGTCCGCCCGCGTGAGCAACCGCTACCGCTCGGAGAACCGGCAATACATCACCAACTTTGGCGCACCTAACCCGTCTGGAGACGTGAACCCGAACGGTGGCTTCTCCGTGGCGCAGCCCGAGAGCGTCATTGACGCCCAGCTCAGCTACACCTTCCAGAAGGACAGTCCTCTGAAGGACCTTTCGTTCTTCCTGCAGGGCTACAACCTGAGCAATGAGCCGCTCGTGACCTACAACAACGACGATCCTCGTCAGGTTATCAATTACCAGACTTACGGCGCGTCGTATTCGATCGGCGCGAGCTACAAGTTCTGATCATCGCTCGCATTTGAGGTAACGTGAACCACGTGGTTGCGGTCGCCGGGAAATTTCCGGCGGTCGCACGCCTCGCCGCGCCAATGAAAATGTCCCGGTCGATGGAAGGCCGCGAGTTGCGGATGAGACGTAGGGCAGGTCTCTCGCAGATGGGGCCAGCAGAGCCTCCGGAAGGTAGCGTGCCTCTCTCCGAGAGGCACGACGCGCCCCTCGGAGATGGGCGCGCTACCTGCAAGTTGCCTACGAGAGGCAGCCCGCGATCTTCCGACTTCGTCAAGGCTACGGCGGACAAGCCGAGCGCGGGTTTGAAACTGGAGATTCCCGAGACGAACAAAACATGACGCCTCTGCTCCAAACTTGGCTGAAAGCCCGCGCATCGGGAGTCCTTGCGCACGTCTCGTCGCTTCCCGGCGACTTCGGCATCGGCAATCTCGGGCCGGGTGCGCACGCGTTTGTCGATTTCCTCGCGGAGGCGGGTTTCCACTACTGGCAAATCTGTCCCTCGGGGCCGACAGGCTACGGTGACTCGCCCTACCAGTCATTCTCGAGCTTCGCGGGCAACCCCTACTTCATCGACCTTGGGGAACTCGTCGCGAGGGGACTCCTGACCGAGGCGGACGTCGCGCAGTTGCGCGATCTACCGGCAGATGAAGTGGATTACGGCTGGCTCTACAACTTGTTCGGGCCCGTGCTTGCCCGCGCGCACGACCGCTTCAAAGCGCTCGGTGCCGCGGCACCCTGGGGCGGTGTGGCGGCGCTTGAGGCGTTCGAGCAGTCGGAGGCGTGGTGGCTCGAGTCGTATGCAGCGTTCATGGCACTGAAGGTCCGCTTCGGCGGAGTGTCGTGGGATCGGTGGCCGGTGGAGTGGCGGCTCTGGCGCGACGAAATCTCGAAGCGGCTATCAAAGGCGGACGCCGCGGAGGCAACACGCCAGCGCTTCCAACAGTTTCTGTTCGCGCGACAGTGGGCTGCGTTGCGCACGCACGCGAAGCAGCGTGGCATCCGAATTATCGGCGACGTGCCGATCTTTGTGGCGATGGACAGCGCGGATACCTGGCGGTGGCGCGAGGTGTTTCGCGTAGGCGCAGACGGAACGCCCGAAGCGGTCGCAGGTGTGCCGCCGGATTATTACTCGGATCGCGGGCAGCTTTGGGGAAACCCGCTCTACGATTGGGAGCAGCTCGAGGCGACTGGCTACGGCTGGTGGATCGACCGGCTCCGTCGCACGCTCGCGCAATGCGATGTCGTGCGCCTCGATCACTTCCGCGGGTTCGACACGTATTGGGAGATTCCCGCGGGCAGTCCCGATGCGCGCACCGGCGCGTGGCGACATGGCCCAGGGCTCAAGTTCTTCAGCGCGCTTCGCACTGCGCTTCCCGAGGCGCGCCTTATTGCGGAGGATCTCGGCTACGTCACCCCGGGTGTCGCGCAGCTGCGCGCGGAGGCCGGCCTTCCCGGGATGAAGGTCCTCCAGTTCGCCTACGGGCACGACGACAACAACGTCAACCTGCCGCATTTCTTCCCGCAGAACTGTGTCGTCTACACCGGCACGCACGACAACGACACGACGCGCGGCTGGTTCGCGTCGCTGGACGAGGAAACCCGCGCGAGCATCTCGGATTATTTCGGCCTCGATGGCGGTGGATCGGCGTGGCCGGTGATTCGCGCGTCGTTTGCCTCGGTGGCGCGGCTCGCCGTCGTGCCGATGCAGGATCTGCTGGACCTGCCGTCATCGGCGCGTCTCAACCGTCCCGGATCGACCGACGGAAACTGGAGGTGGAGATTCACGACTGCCGACCTCGATGCGCTTCGCACGAAGCGGCTGAAAGAGCTTCGCCGATGGCACGTGATGTTCGACCGGACCGACGATCCGCGACAGCGCGACTTCAGCGCACCGCCATCGGAGATTGCCGACAGCGTTCACGCCGACGAATCTTCAGCGAATTCCCCAACCCCGTCCGACACGCGCACATGACTCATCAAGCACGCATGTCTCTGCCCGCGATTTGGAACATGAGCTTCGGGTTCCTCGGCATCCAGTTTGGCTGGGGCCTGCAGATGGCGAACATGAGCGCCATCTACGAGTATCTCGGCGCGTCGGAGGGCGACATCCCGATGCTCTGGCTCGCCGCGCCGCTCACGGGGCTGATCGTGCAACCGATCATCGGCTACTACAGCGACCGCACTTGGACACGGCTCGGCCGCAGGCGACCGTATTTCCTCGTGGGCGCGATCCTCGCGAGCCTCGCGCTCATCGCGATGCCCAACTCGCCCACGCTCTGGATGGCGGCCGGGCTTCTCTGGGTGCTCGATGCGTCGGTGAACGTGAGCATGGAGCCGTTCCGCGCGTTCGTGGCGGATCTTCTGCCACCGGATCAGCGGCAAGTAGGCTTCGCAATGCAGAGCCTTCTGATCGGGCTCGGCGCTGTGCTCTCCTCGGCGCT
>DATKCJ010000351.1:0-4886 GCA_035513275.1 Opitutaceae bacterium | reverse complement strand
CGGCCGACCTCCTCGAGCGTACGGCTGTAGCCGTCAACGAGTCCGAAGCGCAGCGAGAGCACGCGGCGCTCGCGCTCGGTGAGTGTGTCGAGCACGTCGATGATCTTCTCGCGCAGGAGCGAGTAGGCAGTCATGTCGTAGGGATTCTCGGCGGACTTGTCCGCGATGAAGTCGCCGAAGCTCGTGACGTCGCCGTCGCCCACGGGCGACTGGAGCGAGATCGGCTGCTGCGCCATCTTCATGATCTGCTGCACGCGTTCGACGGGCAGCTGCATCTCCTCGGCAACTTCGTCAGGCGTTGGCTCGTGCCCGAACTCCTGCAGGAGCTGCTTCTGCACCTGCATGACCTTGTTGAGTGTCTCGATCATGTGCACCGGGATGCGGATGGTGCGCGCCTGGTCGGCGATCGAGCGGGTGATGGCCTGTCGGATCCACCATGTGGCGTAGGTGGAGAACTTGTAGCCGCGGCGGTATTCGAATTTCTCGACCGCCTTCATGAGGCCCATGTTGCCCTCCTGGATCAGGTCGAGGAACGACAGGCCGCGGTTCGTGTATTTCTTCGCGATCGAGATCACGAGGCGCAGGTTGGCCTCGACCATCTCGGTCTTCGCCTTGTGCGCGGCGCGGACGAACTTCTTCGACTCGCGGATGAGCTCGAGGAGCGCCTCGGGCTCGATGCGGTTCTCGGCTTCGATCTGCTTGAGCCGGGCGGAGATTGCCTTCGGGTCGAGCTGCGCGTCGCGCTTGGTGCGCGGGGCCTTCGCTGCGGCGAGCTGGTCGCGCAGGCGGTGGATCTCGTTGAGGGTGGACGAGAGCGCTTCGATGAACTCCTCGTAGACCTTCAGCTTGAAAAAGAACTTCGAGAAGTTCGAGCGCAGCGCGGTCTCGCGCTTCTTGAACTTCGACATCGACTTCTTGCGCGCAGCTTCGCCCTTGGCGGCGAGCACTTCCTGCCACGCCTCGGCGGTTCCGGTCTCGTTGCGCTGCGTGGTTTCGACGAGCTTGGGCAGGTTCTTGAAGTAGGCCTCGCGGCTCTCGATCTTCTTGTCGATGACGATGCGGTCGAAGCGCTCCTCGCGCTTGAGGAGCTTGTCCCCGAGGGTCGCGACATACTGGCCGCAGATGCCGGACTTGAAGAGTGCTTCCTGTGCGTGGAGCTCGGCGGTCTCGATGCGCTTGGAAATCTCGACCTCCTGCTCGCGAGTGAGCAGGGGCACCTGACCCATCTGCTTGAGATACATCCGAACCGGGTCGTCGAGGATGTCGTGCTGCGAGTAGCGGCTTTCCTCCTCCTCCTGCTCCTCCTGACGCTGCTTGTAGCCTTCGACCTCGTCGGGATCGAGGATGTCGATCTCGAGGTTTTGCAGAATTGAGATGACGTTCTCGATGTCCTCGGGGCTGTCGACTGCCTCGGGGAGGGCGTCGTTGATATCGTCGAAAGTGAGGTAGCCCTGTTCCTTCGCCTGACGGATCAGGAGGCGGATTTTGTCGTTGATGTTCGCGGCGATGCCGCCATCCGCGACGGCCGCTGGGTCGAGAGGCGCGTCCTTCTTTCCGTTCAGTTCCTGAGGCTCCCGTCCGGAAGCTTTGGCAGTGATGGCGGCCACGGTTGCGGCGGCTTTTTGCTTCTCTGCGGACGCGGGTTCGGGCGCATGCGGCTTCTTGGACTTTGCGGACTTCGGCGCGGGCTTGGCCGCGGCCTTCGGGCTTGCTGGTTTGGCTTTGCGAGGCATGGGTCAGATTATTGGTCGGGAAGAATTTGCGGCGGACGTTGCATTGCCTGCTTCAGCTCATTGTCGCGCTTCAGAAGCTGGAATGACTCATCGGGACTAATCGGGCCTTTCCTAGCTATTTCAAGTGCGATCTCGTGAAGTTTTCGACGAAGGTGGCGGTGGTGGATCATGCGGAGGGCCTCGTTGGCGACTTTCACAGGGTCCTCTATACTAGGGGGCTCAAACAGCAGTGAGTTCACGAGTGCCGACTCGCCGGGCTCCTCGCAGAGTGAAACGGCCGAATCCGACCCTTGCCAGGAGTGGTTTTCGAACTCGCCGAGGAATCTGTTAAGCAAACGCCCAGAAGGGGTTGTATCGTCAATGGACTCGTGCGGCAGCACAGTGGCGAGCTTGGCGCCGATCGACTCATGGTGGAGAATGACCAAGAGCAGATGCTCCTCGGGCCCTTGAGACTGGGGAGCGGGCGAATCTGTTTTTGCGGATTCGCCGTTGGTCCTGGGCCTGCGAAGACCGAAATCATCGAAATCCCTCTGCAACGCCGTGGGGGATGCGTTCCAGTGGTGCGCGGCTTCAGAAATTAGCTCGGTCTGCATCACTGAGGAGTCGGCCGAAAGGATGAGTTGAAACAATTCAGTGCTGGCCCGGGCGCGCTGTTCGGAAGTCGCTTCCCTAGGTTCGGGGAGCAACGATTGGCAGGCATACGCAATCGCACTGCGCGCATTTGACTTCAGCGATTCGTAGGCCGCGACGCCTTGTTCGCGAAACAATTCGTCGGGATCCGCGCCCGGCTCAAGAACAAGAAAACGCGTTTCGATTCCCGCCCTCAGCGCGAGAGGCATGAGGCGGAAGGCAGCCTTGCGGCCCGCTTCGTCGCCGTCGAGCAGGCAGTCCATTCGCGGATTGTGCCGGCGCATGAGGTTCAGGTGCTGCTCGGTGATCGCGGTGCCTTGACCGGCGACAGCGCTCGTCAGCCCGACGCTCCAACAGCGGATCGCGTCGAGCTGCCCTTCGACCATCACGAACGGCGCTCCGCCAGCCGCGGCTTTGCGCGCGCGATCGAGATTAAACAGCACTTCGCTCTTCTTGAAAATCGGCGTCTCGAGGGAGTTGACGTATTTTCCCTTTTCGAAGTCGGAGTCTTTCGGCGTGAGTTCCGTCTGTCGCGCCGCGAACGCCACGATCCTTCCCTGGTGGTCGCGTATCGGAATGATCAGGCGTCCGCGAAACATCGGCCGCGCGCCGCCGGGCTCGAATTTCTCGCCGCGCAGGAAGAACAGACGGCTTTCCTTGAGCGCTTGCGGTGAGAATCCCTGTTTGAGCAGCTTGCCCGCGAGTGCCGCGTCGGCGACCGGCGCGAATCCGATTCGAAAGTCCTCCGCAACCTCGGCTGCGAACTTCCGACCGTTCACCCAGTAGTCGCGCACGAATTCCCCTTCGCGCCCCGCTGCGAGAAATGCCTGGCGGTAGTGGTCAGCGACGATTTCATGGACGTCGTAGAGTTCCTGGCGAAGCGAGCGCTCCTCCGTCGACGGCCCCCCGGCCTCATATTCGAGCGTGAAACCGAAGCGGCGGGCGAGCGTCTCGACCGCATCGATGAACGAGAGGTTTTCGGTGCGCTCGACGAAGTTGATAGCATCCCCCGATACGCCGCAGCCGAAACACTTGAACAAGCCCCGGTCGGGATTCACGTGAAACGAAGGTGTCTTCTCGTTGTGGAACGGGCACAGGCCCTTCCATCGGGTCCCGGATTTTTTGAGCGCAACAACCGGGGCGACGACGTCGTGAATACCCACCCGATTTTTCAGGTCGAGCAGGCTGGCATGCTTGATCATCGCCATTTCGGATGGTCCGATCGCGGCGGGGGTGTTGAACCAATCGATCCGTGGCGGGTCTGTTTCGTGGTCGCTCCTTGAGATTTTAACTTTCATCCCTGAGAAACGAGTGTCAAGAATCCCCCCCTTTTCCGCGAAAATGCCCGCTCCAAGCCAGCCTCTGAACATCGGATCATCCGCGTCTCGGTTGCTCGCACTACTCGGAATCGCAGCCATCGCGGGACTGGTCTCGCCGGTTGCGGCACAGGTTGCGCAGCTTCCGGCGCCCGCGGCGCGCAGCGTGATTTGGGAGGTGATGCTGCACGACTTTTCCGAGGCCGACTACGCCGGGGCCGTCGAGGCGATCCTTTCAGAGTATGAATCGACCTCGGGCCGCAGACTCCGCCCGGGTGATCGCGGCAAGGTGGGCTTGAAGATCTACTCGGACTCCGGGCCAGGACTTTCGACGCCGCCCGCGCTCGTGAAGGGAGTCATCGCCGCGCTTGAGCGGCGCGGCTATCGCGATTCCGACATCTTTCTCGTCGGCTTGAATCAGCTCCGGCTGCGCCTCACGGGCTTCCTTCCGTCGCTCAGCAGCGGCAGGAGCACGTTTCGCGAGCACCCGGTGTTCGTCCTCGAGTCGGGCCGGTTCTACGCGTCGGAGTGGTTCTACGACAGCCCGCTGCCCACGCGCTTCGATCCTTCGGTTCTGCAGACCAGCACCGTGGATCCTGAAGTGCTGGATACCGAAGCCGACCGGAAGAGCTTCCTCGCCACTCCGCTGTTTCTCGACGCCGACTTCTGGATCAACCTGCCTGCCTACACCGACCATCCGGTGCTCGGCATCAACGGGGCGCTCGTGAACGCGACTCTCTGGAACGCGAGCAACACGCAGCGCTTCTTCCGCAACCCCGCCAACGCCCCTGCCGCGGTCGCCGAGATGGCCGCGATCCCTGAGTTGCGCGAGCGCTGGGCGATCACGATCGCGAGCCTTGAACGTTATCAGTTCATCGGTGGTCCTGCATTCAATTCTCTTTATACTGTCTCCGAGTCGCGCGTGTGGGCTTCGATCGATCCTGTCGCGATGGATTCACAGATGCTTCAACGGATAAACACCCATCGCAACCGGGCGGGGTTCCAATCGCTTCCCGACGACCGCCGGCTCCTCGAGTTTTCCCAACAGCTCGGCATCGGCAACTACGACCTGCGCGCCGTGGACTGGCAGCAGTTGCGATCGCCATGATTGCACTTGTGTCGATCGCAGGTTCGCGGCGATAAAAAGACCATGGAACTCGCGGAATTCGCACCTGTTTTGCTGCAAATCGGCATCGCCGTGACGATC
>DATKCJ010000350.1:0-2304 GCA_035513275.1 Opitutaceae bacterium | reverse complement strand
CGAACGCCAGCGGGACACGCCTTTGCTCTACAAGGGTGTGAGACTCAATTGCGGATACCGGCTGGATTTCGTGGTGAATGGTGTGCTCATCGTTGAGTTGAAGGCTGCAACGCAGCTCCTGCCGGTTCGTCACGCGCAGCTCCTCACCTACCTCAAACTTGAACGCCGGCCATTGGGCCTGCTGATCAACTTCAACGTGCCCGTTTTGAAAGACGGTGTTCGGCGAGTCGCAGCGGGAGACTTGTTCAAGGACGAGAAGCCCACCCTTTCTGATCTGGGTCAGTTAACTCTTCTTCTCTGTGCCTCTGTGTCTCTGTGGTTCAAATCGATCATCGGCCTCTCCACATGACATCCTCGATCGTCCAATGTCCGTTTCTGATCGGCGGCGAGTGGTTGCGGCCGAAGCTCGTCGGCACGCCGGTCTACAATCCGTCAACCGGTGAGGTCATAGCCGAGTGCCCGGCTGGCGGGGCGGCTGAGGTGAACGCCGCGGTCGAGGCCGCGGCCGCCGCGTTTCCCGCGTGGCGCGACACTCCTGCGATCGAGCGTGCGCGTGTGTTCTTCCGCTACCGCCAGCTTGTTGAGGAAAACTTTGAGCCGCTCTGCCGCTGCATCTCCCGCGAGCACGGGAAGACTCACAGCGAGGCTCGCGGCGAGGTCTTTCGCGCGCTTGAGAACATCGAATATGCGTGCGGCGTGCCGACGCTGCTCATGGGCGACACGCTCGAGAACCTAGCGCGCGGCGTGGATTGCGAGACGCACCTCCAACCGCTCGGCGTGTGCGCGGGCATCACGCCTTTCAACTTCCCCGCGATGGTCCCGATGTGGATGTTCCCGCTCGCGATTGCGTGCGGAAACACGTTCGTTCTGAAACCGAGCGAGAAGGTGCCGCTCAGCGCGGTCATGGTGGTCGAACTCCTCGAAAAGGCCGGGCTGCCGAAGGGCGTCATCAATCTCGTCCACGGCGGGCGCGAGTGCGTTGACGCGATCCTCACCCACCCGACCGTGAGGGCCGTTTCGTTTGTCGGCTCCACGCCGATCGCGCGGCACATCTGGGACACAGGCACAAAGCACGGGAAGCGAGTCCAGGCCAATGGCGGCGCGAAGAACTACATCGTCGTGATGCCCGACGCCGACATCGGCAAGACAGTCGAGGCACTTTCGACCGCGGCCTTCGGCTGCGCTGGCGAGCGCTGCATGGCCGGCTCGACAGCGATCGCGGTTGGCGCCGCGGCAGAGCGCGTGATGCCAGCACTCGTCGAGGCAGCTCGCGCGATTCGCGTGGGCCCTACCGACCGCGAAGCCCAGCCCGACATGGGTCCGCTCATCACTTCGCAGCACCGGCAGCATGTTCTTGGCCTGCTCGAAAGCAGCGCGTCCGACGGCGCGAAGATCGTCTGCGACGGACGTGGAGTGAAGATAGCCGATGCGCCGGGCGGATTCTACGTCGGCGCGACAATCGTCGACGAGGTGCAGAACTCGATGCGGATCGCGCGCGAGGAAGTTTTTGGACCGGTGCTCAACGTCATGCGGATGGACGACCTCGATCGCGCGATCGAGATCGCCAACACGTCGGCCTACGGAAACGGCGCGGCGATCTTCACAAACTCCGGCCGCGCCGCGCGCGAATTTCGAAACCGCGTAAAGGCCGGCATGGTCGGGATCAACGTCGGCGTGCCCGCGACGATGGCGATGTTTCCGTTCACCGGGTGGGACGACTCGTTCTACGGCGACCTCCACAT
The DNA here is from genome assembly GCA_035513275.1 of Opitutaceae bacterium. Taxonomy (GTDB): domain Bacteria; phylum Verrucomicrobiota; class Verrucomicrobiia; order Opitutales; family Opitutaceae; genus DATKCJ01. Next base: position 562 of record DATKCJ010000350.1, on the reverse strand, counting down.
CCAGGGAAAGGAAGCCGTGCAGTTCTACACGAAACAAAAGGTCGTCAGCACGCGCTGGTTCGGCGGCGACGTCGGCGATGTTTGGAAGAAATGAGACGTGCCGCTGTCGCGGAAGCTCCAACATCCAACCTCCAAGCTCCAATGAATCTTCAAACACCTACTGACCAGACTCACTGCCTCTTTTTGAAAGTTGGTGCTCAGTGTTTCTCTGGAGCTTGGATGTTGGAGCTTGGAGCTTCCTCCCCATGAGCCTCCTGATCAAGAACGGTGAAATCATAACCGCCGACTCGCGCTACGTCGCCGACATCTGGTGCGAGGGCGAGGCGATCACCCGCATCGACCGCGACATCGCCGCGCCTGCGGGCGCCACGGTGATCGACGCGACGGGCAAGTTCGTCTTCCCCGGGTTCATCGACCCGCATGTGCACATCTACCTGCCGTTCATGGGCACCTATTCGAAGGACACCTACGAGACCGGATCGAAAGCTGCGCTCGTCGGTGGGACGACGACTCTGATCGAGATGTGCTGCCCGTCGCGGCAGATGTCGGCGAAGGAGGGCTT
>DATKCJ010000349.1:0-2525 GCA_035513275.1 Opitutaceae bacterium | reverse complement strand
CAACAGCCTCTTCCTCTGCACGCGAGACACGCGCACGGATCGCCTCGTGTCGACCTCGGTGAGCGACGTCGACATCAACCAGATGTCGCTGAACTCGCACGCCGCGCGCACGTTGATCATCCTAGACTGCTGCCACAGCGGAAGTTTCAAGGGCGGCGGTCTCCCGCCCGCGCTGGTGCAGGCGAGCGGACGCTTCGTGCTCACGAGTTGCCGCAATCATCAACTCGCAACCGATGCGCACGTCGTAGGCGGCGCGAGCGCATTCACAAGTCATCTCGTTCAGGCACTGCTCTCGACCGAGGTCGATACAAACCGCGACGGCTTCGTCACGCTGAGCGAGGTGTATCACGACATCCTCCCGAAGCTGAACCAGGCCACGCGACAGATCCCGCAACTCCATCTCGACAAAACCGTCGGCGATCCCCCTTTGTGCCGGACGCGCAGGAAAGAGCAGTCGCCCGCCGTCGAACAGCCGCGAGCCACGACCGCGCGGCCGACACTCGCTGTCTCCGACACCAGGATCGAGCTCGAGGGCGTGCAACTCGGCGAGGCGCTGCCCGCGGTGATGATCGACGTGTTCAACGAGGGAGAAGGCGATCTGAACTGGACTGCATCGACAGAGGAATCCTGGATCGAGATTCAACCGGACCGGCACTTCTTCAGGCTGAAGTTCAAGATCGAGCGTCCGGGTTCCTATCGCGGCAACGTCTACGTGCGGGCCTCCGGCCCCGGCGGGAGCAAGCGTATCAGCGTCTACGTGCAGGTGCTCGAGCCCGCGGCCCGTCCGGTGATTTCGGTCGTCGAGGGTTCAGTCGACTTCGGCACGGTTCGCGTCGGCTCGAAGATTGCGCCGCGCATCGTCGCCATCGCGAACAAGGGCAGCGGCGATCTTCGAGCGAACGCCCGCAGCAGCAATCCGTCGCTGCGGATCAACGTTACCGACCGCGTGCTCACGATTGATCCCGATCTCTCGCGAGTTGGTTCGCTCGCGGGCGAAGTCGAGATCTCGAGCGCCGGCGGCAGCGCAGTCGTCTGTGTGACGGGTGAAGTCGAGGACGGGCCAGTCCTCGGCATCAAGCCTGGCAAAACGCTCGATTTCGGGAAGGAGTCCGAGGACGTGCTGATGTGGAAGAAGCTGACGATCGTCAATGAAGGCACAGGCGAGCTCGAGTGGGAGTTTCAATCCGAAGGCAGTTTTTTCGGCGCCGAGATCGAGGATGGAATGACACTCAAGGTCACTGTCGCGGGCAATCCGCCCGGCGACTACATCGGCACGATCTTGATCAAGAGCAACGGCGGCGAGGCCACGATCAACGTGCGTGCGCAGGTCGTTCCCTCGAAGCGCACACCGCCGGCACCACCACCGCCGCCGGTGTTGGTCGATTTGTCAGGCTGGTGGCAGAATCCGAACGGCCGCATCCTCGTCACCGGACAGGCTCCGGAGTTTCAGTATGCCGACTACAACGCTTTCGGCATTCAGGTCGGCGGCGGCAAGCTCAGGATCGAAGGCAATCAAGTGACGATCGAAGGAAGCTCGCTCATGATTCCATACACCGGACAACTCCTCGTGAATGGTCCGGTCCTCAGTGGCGCGATCTCGTTTCTCGGCACGCAGAATCCCGTCGCCTACACGCGGTGCTAGCTTGGCCCGGCCGCTGCCGCGCAGCTTTCATCTCAGGTATTCTTGCGCAGAAGTTTCCGCATGAATAAATTTCGCGACCCGATTGCCGCTGCGGCTCCGGGATGCCCAGCCGGCGGTTCTCGCTGAGGCGCCGAATCCCGGGAACAGCACGTGCTCCGCGGCGTCAATATGTGGAACACACTCACCACCATGAAAACGCCGACCCACAACCAAATCTCGGAGCGCGCATTCAAACTTTGGCAGGACCGCGGATGCCCCGAAGGCAGCGACAGTGAATTCTGGCTCGAAGCCGAGCGACAGTTGAGCGAAGGCTCCGCGCAAGATGCCGGGTCGGAGCGCAAGCCCTTTGCAGAGCGCGCGAAGGAAGAAACGGCCGCCGAGAGCGTCGTTGAGTATCAAATCTCTCCCGCCATCCCTCAACACGAGGCGATCAAGGCCGCGATTCAAAAAGAAGAAGCCCGCGCCCCGCAGGTGCCGACCCACACAGCGCCAAAAAGCAAGCCCGCCGAAACCGGCAAGCCGCTCTGGAGCAAACCGCACTCGTCGTAGGCTGCCTTTTTGCTCATCTTGTGGGTCGGGCTTTACGCCCGACAGAGCGGCGCTCGCCAACGGAAGAGTCGGACTAACTCCCCGGAGGGAGGCGTGGGAGATTCTGGTTTGTGTTCATCTGGGAGGTTCGTGCTGCGCCTTCCGTCGCCTCGACGTAGGACGGTCTCGCTCCGACCTCCGGTGAGAGCTCTCATCCGTGTCCATCCGTGGTTGAGAAGTCCGGCTCCGCTTAGTTCTTGCGCCGCACCAACCCGCGGCGGAACACTTCGCGGGTGCCTGATTCGAACTTCGTCCACCTCCACGTCCACAGCGACTACTCGCTGCTCGACGGCGC
>DATKCJ010000348.1:0-2483 GCA_035513275.1 Opitutaceae bacterium | reverse complement strand
GACGACGACGCGGGGTTTCATACAGGCGCCGATTAGGGAGGGTTTTCGGGAGCAGGCAAGGCGGCGCGCGATGTGACGATCGTGCGCTGCGTCCTCGGCGACGCCCGCCCATCCGCGCTCCCCGCCGCTCGTCCAAATGCGGCGGCCGCGCGCCGCGGCAGGCCGCAAAGTGTTGGGGTTGCTGCAAGCAGAGCCGCCCGCATGATCGCCATCGCACCCATGGAAACGCCGAGAGAATCTGAAGCCGACACCCGGCGCTACGTAACCGCGCAGGTTGTCGGATGGAGCTGTTTCACGATCATCTACCTTGCGCTTTCGCAGTTCGCGCAGCCGGTGAAGCTGGGCACCGCATCCATTTTCGTGGCGCAAAACTGCATCGGTTTGCTTCTCTCACACGGCCTCCGCACGGTGATCAACCGTCGGGGATGGAAGGAGCTTTCCTGGGGTGCACTGATCCCCCGCGTGTGCAGTGCGGTCGTGGTGGTCGCCCTGCTCTGGACGACTCTGAGCTGGCCCATTCACGACTACCTGCAGGTCGAGCCCAACGACATGGGGCTGAAATTCTCGAAGACGGCGATCTTCATCTTCAGCACTTTCAACGGTGTCTGGCTCCTGATGGTATGGTCGCTCCTGTATTTCGGCTACCACGCGCTGAACCGCGCGCGCCGCGCCGAGGTGGACCGCTGGCAGATGGAGTCCGCCGTGAAGGAGGCCGAGTTGCGCGCGCTCAAGTCGCAGGTCAATCCTCACTTCATATTCAACAGTCTCAACACCGTGCGTGCCCTCATCCACGAGGATCCCGCCACGGCGGAGACGATGGTCACGCGGCTCGCTGCGCTGCTGCGCTACGCGCTCCAGGCCGGGCAGCTCGAGACCGTGCCGCTCGAGCGCGAGCTCGCGATCGTGCGCGATTATCTTGCCGTCGAGAAGATCCGCTTCGAGGAGCGGCTGCGGCCGACATTCGAGATCGACGAGCGCTCGCTCGGGCTCGCCGTGCCACCGCTGCTGTTGCAGACGCTCGTGGAAAACGCCGTCAAATACGGCGTGGGCGGCGACCCATCGGGCGTCGACATCGTCGTGAGCGCGGCAGTCCACGATGGCCTCCTGAAACTCTCCGTGGCAAACACCGGCCGGCTCTCCGCCGGCGGTGCGTCCACCGGGCTTGGGCTGCGTAACGCGACCGAGCGGCTCCGGATGCTGTTCGGTGAGCGCGCCGTGCTGAGGCTCGGCGAGAAGCAGCCAGGCTGGGTCGTAGCCGAGATCGAGATGCCGGCGAAGGGCGCGGTGCGCGCCGGCGTGGAGGTCGAGGCATGAAGGTGCTGATTGTCGACGACGAACGCCTTGCACGGAAGGAACTGAGGCGCCTGCTCAAAGCCCACCCGGTCGCCGAGGTGATCGGCGAGGCCACCAACGCCGGCGAGGCACGGGCGTTTCTCGCGGAGTCGCGGCCCGACATCGTCTTTCTCGATGTGCAGATGCCCGGCGAGAACGGCTTCGAGCTGCTCGAGTCGCTCGAGACCGTGCCGCATGTGATCTTCTGCACCGCCTACGACGAGTATGCGCTGCGCGCGTTCGACGTGAACGCGCTCGACTACCTGCTCAAGCCCGTCGATCCCGCGCGCCTCGCGGCGGCGCTCAAGCGCGCCGAGGCGCAACCCGCCGCCGGTTCGGACGACGCATCGGCCGTCGAGCCCGCGCCGCGCACCGGGCCGCTGCACCCCGACGAGCGCGTCTTCGTGCGCGAGGGCGACCGCTGCTGGTTCGTGCCCGTTCGCTCGGTGCGCCTGCTCGAGAGCGAGGGCAACTACACGCGGCTGCACTTCGACGAGCACCGTCCCGCCGTCTTCCGCTCGCTCAACGCGATGGAGGAGCGGCTCTCGCCCGAGAAGTTCTTCCGCGCGAACCGGGCGCAGGTGATCAACCTTGATTTCGTCGAGAAGATCGAGCCGTGGTTCAGCGGAAGCTACGTCGTCACCCTGCGCGGCGGCGAGCGCGTGGAGCTCAGCCGTCGCCAGTCGCAAACTTTCCGCGCGAGGATGAGCCTGTGATCGAAGCCCGTTTGCTCACAAAGGAGTTCAAGGACAAGAAGCGCGGCGTGCTCCGCGCGGTCGACAGCGTGAGCTTCCGCTGCGAGCCCGGCCGGATCCACGGGCTGCTCGGCGCCAATGGCGCGGGCAAGACCACCACGCTGCGCATGCTCGCCACGATCCTCGCGCCAACGTCGGGCACGGCCGTCGTAGCCGGACACGATGTGGTGCGCGATCCTGCGCGGGTGAGGCACGTGGTCGGCTTCCTCTCCACGGCCACCGCACTCTACGGCAGGCTCACGGCGCGCGAGATGGTCGAGTATTTCGGCAGGCTGCACCACCTCGACGAGGTGCTGCTCCAGGAGCGGATCGACGCGCTGTTCACGCGGCTCGACATGCACGGCTTCGCCGACCGCCGTTGCGACAAGCTCTCAACCGGCATGAAGCAGAAGGTCT
>DATKCJ010000347.1:0-5312 GCA_035513275.1 Opitutaceae bacterium | reverse complement strand
TGAGCACGGCCTCGGCGACGCGGCCGATGCGGATGTTGCGCATGAAGACATTTTCCAGCACGCCGCCGCGCACGGCGTTGTTCTTGAAGCGGAGCGCACGGTCGAGTTCGGGACTGTCCATCTCGCAGTTCTCGACAAAGACATTGCGGATGCCGCCGGAGCACTCGGAGCCGAGGACGACGCCGCCATGGCCTTCCTTCATCACGCAGTTGCGGACGATGATGTTCTCGGAGGGCACGCCGATGCGGCGTCCGTCATTGTTCCGGCCCGACTTGATGGCGATGCAGTCATCGCCGGTGTCGAAGAGCGTGTCCTCGATCAGGACGTCCTGGCAGGATTCGGGGTTGCAGCCGTCGTTGTTCGGGCCGTGCGTGGAAATCTTCACGCCGCGCACCGTGATGTTCTGCGAGAGCACGGGATGTATCTCCCACATTGGCGAGCGCAGGATCGTGACGCCCTCGATGAGGATGTTCTTGCAGTGATAGGGCTGGATGAAGTTCGGCCGCAGGAACGCGCCGTCGCCCATCACGCGCTCAGCCACGGGCACGTTGCGCTCGCCCATGTCGATGAGCCGGTCGCGGGCGGGCTTCTGTTTCACCGGTGCCTTCTTCTTGTCGTTCCACGACCACCAGTTGTCCCAGTCGGCCTGGCCGTCGAGCGTGCCGCCGCCTGTGATCGCGATGTTCTCCTGCTGCCACGCGTAGATAAGCGGCGAGTAGTTCATGCACTCGACCCCTTCCCAACGCGTGAACACGACAGGATAGTCGGCGGGGTCTGTGGAGAACTTGAGCGTCGCACCGTCGCTGACGTGAAGGTTGACGTTGCTCAGAAGGTGAATCGCGCCGGTCGTCCATTCGCCCGCGGGCACGACGACGCGTCCGCCGCCCGCGGCGTTGCACGCCGCGATCGCCGCGCGGATCGCCGCGGTCGCGTCGGCGCCAGAAGCGGCGCCGAAATTGGTGATCGGAAAGTCGCGATCGGGAAATGTCGGTGCCTTGATGCGCGCGAGCACGCGCTCGTAGTCACTCCAGCCGCGCGCGGAGAACGGTACCTCCTTCGTGGCGAGCAGTTGCTGCATCTCAAGCCCGGCGAGGATGAACGGCCCGACGCCCTTCAGGTCGTTGTCGATGATCGGCTCGCTGATGTAATACTCAAACGAGCCGTCGCGCGCGCGGCCCGCGGAGTTGGTGTAGCCGAGTCCCGCGACCGCGCAGCAGCGCGTCAGGTTGATGCGGCCTGTGTCGCCCTCGGGCCGCACGAAGTCGCGGATCAGTCCCGCGTAGCCCTTGAGCACGGCGGGCAGGTAGGTCTCGCGCGGCAGGTAGCCGCGATTGATGCCCTTCGCGATCGCGTAGACGAACATGCTCGATGAGGTGGCTTCGAGGTAGTTTCCCTCGCGGGCACCCTGGTCCATCACCTGCCACCAGAGGCCTGTTTCAGGATCCTGCCAGCGCACGATGCCGTCGGCCACGCGACGGAGCACCTCGTTGATGCGCTCGACCTCGGGATGGGTCGGCGAAAAGAAATCGAGCGAGTCGACGAGCGCCATCGCATACCAACCCTCCGCGCGGCCCCAGAAGTTTGGAGAGACTCCCGTCTCCTTGTTCGCCCAAGACTGCTCGCGGCGTTCGTCCCACGCATGGTAATGCAGGCCGGTCTTCGCGTCGTAGGCGTGCTGGTCCATCAGGAGAATCTGGTTCGCAACGTCGTCGAACAGTGCGGGCTCCTCGAAAACTTTTCCGTAGTGCGCGAGAAACGGCGACGCCATGAACAGGCCGTCGAGCCACATCTGGTGCGGGTATCGGAGCTTGTGCCAGAAGCCGCCCTCGCTCGTGCGCGGGTGATCGCGCATCTGCCCGCGCATGGTCTCGAGCGCCGCGCGGATGCGTGGCTCGCGGTGACCCTGCTCCCAGCGCAGCAGCAGCACCTTGCCCGGCGGGATCATGTCGATGTTGAACTCTTCCCGGTTGTAGGTGGCGATCTCGCCTTCCGGGCCGATGAAGGACTCGACGGTCTTCGCACCGTAGTCGGCGAACGACGTCTCGCCTGTGCGCTCGGCGAGCTTCATCAGCGAGAGTCCGAACAGCGATGTCGTGTAGTCCCAGCGCGCGCGAGGCGCGCCCTCGTGAAACATCTTCCCGCCGCTGCGGGCCATCTCGGATTCGGCCATCCGCTTCGACCACTCGAGCGGCGTGGCGCCGTTGAAAGTTGCGACATCACCTGCGTGAAGTGAGACAGCCGCAGCGAACAAAGCGGCGGCCCTGAGGACGGGGTTTGCGAATTTCATTCCGTGCGGGATTTGAGGGAAAGCGCGAGTCGGTGGATTTCGCTCCCGGCGAGGAGGAACGCGCCGACGCCGAATGCCTCGGTGTGGTGCGAGTCGAAACTCACGGGAGTGTGGCCGGCGGGTTGCACGTGCGTGGGGCGGCCGTCGGGCTCGAGGCAGGAGCTGAGCGCCGCGCGCTCCATCGCATCGAGAACCGCAGCGGGGTCTGGTTTGGCGACGAGCGTTCCGACAGATGCGCCGAGAACGGTCGCAAGAAGAAGCACTCTCAGATTCATCGTTGAGACTCTGTCGACACCCGGACCGGCGACTGGAGCCGCGCAGCCATGTCGGCGACGTAACTATTCCAGGCTTCTGCCGACTTGAAATCGCCCGCCTTCGACCATCCAGCGCCGGCGAGATACGTGAGCGGCTTGCCGGGGGAAACTCGCGCGAGCGCGAGAAGGTTGCGCGCATCCTCCGCGAGGCCGGCGAATGCAGCGGCATCGACGACGACCGCCGTGCCGAGTTCGCCATTTGTATTCTGCACGATCCATTGCGCGATCGAGTTGCCGCCGTTGGTGACCGTGATCTTGGGATCCTGTCCGCGGTCGGCGGGATTCTTGTTCAGACCGATGCCAATCGTGATCTCCTTCGCGCTGCCCGTTGCAGCAAATGTGCTTTCGATGCGATCGAGATTGTGGCCGGCATCGACTGTGAACCGCTTCGTTTCCGAAACGTAGATGCCGCCCGCGGCCCACGTGTCGTAGGTGAGCTCGAAGATCGCACGGATCGGGCCATTCGCGAGAACGCGCGCGGCCTTGAAGTTCCGGCCGACGTGAAGCGACGTGCCATCCCACACTCCCGTGCCGCCGCAGCCTCGGGTCGGGCCGACTTGATACATGTCCATTCCCTCGCCTTCGTCGGCGTGGTAGTGATCGTGTCCCTTGTTATACCAACGGTCCACGATCGGGTAACTCACTCGCTTGCACCAGACATCGAGGCCACTCGTGACGAGGACTTCCTTGCCGCTGCCCCCGGCTGGTGCGGCGAGCGCAGGCCCGTAGGTGCGATGAGCAATCTTGTCGTTCTCCCACGCGAAGTCGTCGAGCCGTTCGGGCACAAGTCGCGCGAACGCTTTCACTGGGAAGACCGGCGCAACGTTTTCGCTCTTCTCGACGGTGAATGTCGCAGATTTCTCGCCCGCGGCGAAGTCGTGTTGGAAAATCAGCTCCCCGTAGGCGACGCCCTTGTTCTCGGGGTCCTTCGCCTGAGGTGCGATGTTGGTGACCTGGTATGGCAGCTCGCGGCCGGCCGCATCTTTCACGACGAGCCTTTGCAGGAGCGCGCCGGGCAATGCGCCCGCGACTTCGGTCCAGGGAACGGTGATCGTCTCGGCCGGCCGTGCAATCGCGAGGTCGTGGGTGACGATGACAACGAGCTGCTCCGCCGGCGCGGAAACGACGGCAAGCAGCGACAACAGGGTAATGTAGTCGCGCGGTTTCATGGGGGTAAGATTCTCCTTAGCGGGCGAGCCATCCGCCGTCGACGGCGACTGTGTAACCGTTCACGTAGTCGGATGCTGGTGACGCGAGAAACACGACCGCACCCTTGAGATCATCGGGTGTGCCCCAGCGACCGGCGGGGATGCGCGCGAGGATCGAGGCGCTGCGGTCGGCGTCGGCCCGGAGCGGTGCGGTGTTGTCGGTCGCCATGTAGCCCGGGGCGATGGCGTTGCAATTGATGCCCCTGCCGCCCAGCTCGCTGGCGATGAGGCGCGTGAGTCCCTGCACCGCACTCTTCGATGCGGTGTAGGAAGGCACGCGGATGCCGCCTTGGAAGGAGAGCATCGACGCAATGTTGATGATCTTGGCCGTGCCGTTGCGGGCAAGCGCCTCGCGGATGAACTGCTGGCAGAGGAAAAACACGGCGTCGATGTTGATGCCCATCACGTCGTCCCAGTCCTTCTCTGAGAAATTTTCGAATGCCTCGCGGCGGATGATCCCGGCACAGTTCACGAGGACGTCGAGGTGAGTGGAGAATTTCTTTGCATCGGCGACAACCGCGGTGATCGACGCGCGATCGCCGAGATTGCCGCTGACGGCGACGCACTTGCGACCGAGGGCCTCGACCTGTCTGCAGGTTTCCTCCGCGGGCAGGACGTCGACGGCGACGATGTCCGCGCCCGCCTCGGCCAGCGCGAGGGCCATGCCCTGCCCCAAGCCGCGGGCAGCGCCGGTGACCACGGCGGTCTTTCCGTCGAGGCGGAATTGGTCGAGAATTGTCTTCATGCAAAAGCGCTGCGTTCAGCGGGCCCGTTGGATGAGCTTCGGATCCACGGGATCCATGTCGGAGTAGTCCAGATTCTCGCCGCCCATGCCCCAAACGAAGCCGTAGTGCGTGCGGCCCTCGCCGGCATGGATCGACCACGGCGGAGAGAGCACAGCCTCGCCCTCCCGCAACCGCAATGTGCGGATCCGCGAAGGATGACCGAGGAAGTGTTTCACGTCGCCGCCCCGCGGAAAATCGAAGTAGCAATACACCTCCGACCGGCGGAGATGCGTATGCGGCGGCATGGTGTTCCACTTGCTGCCCGGCTGCACGAGGGTGAATCCCATCACGAGCTGACACGTGGTCATGCTGCCGGGATGTATGGCCTGGTGCAGAATCCGGTGGTTCTCGTGTTCGGAGCTGCCGAGTGACTTCGGCTGGAGATCGCTCCGGCGGATGTGACGGGTCGGATGCACCGCGTGAGCCGGATAGCTCAGCAGATAGAAACGCGCCGGCGTCTTCGCGGACTTGGACGCGAACGCGACGCGCAGCGCACCGCGCCCGACATACAGCGAGTCGAGGTGATCCATCGCGTAGCGCTCACCGTCGACAGAGATGTGGCCCGGACCACCGAGATTGATCACTCCGAGTTCACGGCGATCGTTGAAATGTTTCGATCGGATCTCCGCCGGCACGTGCAGCTTCAACGTGCGGCCTGCTGGAGTGGCGCCACCGATAACAGTCCGGTCCGTCTCCCAGTAATTGATGATCACGCGAC
>DATKCJ010000346.1:0-2432 GCA_035513275.1 Opitutaceae bacterium | reverse complement strand
GAGACCGCACGCGACCTTGCGAACAGCCTCATCCTCAACCAAGGATTCGAGGAGCTCACGAAGAAGTCGCTGCTCGCCCGGTTCATCAAGCAGTTCCCCGCGATCCAATCCCTCGTGTCGAGCGAGGCCGAGGACAAGGGCGAGGTGCTCCTCGTCTCGCGCGACAGCTACGAGCGCAAACGCGGCGAATACGACGAGATCGTGCAGAAGAAGATTCCCGAGAACAGCCGCGCCATCGCCGCCGCGCGCGAGCACGGCGACCTCCGCGAAAACGCCGAATACAAGATGGCCAAGCAGGACCAGTCGCTGCTGCTCGCCCAGAAGGCGCAGCTCGAGCGCGACCTGCGCAACGCGCGCGTCACGGATTTCACCGAGGCCTCGGTCGACCAGATCGGCGTCGGCAGCATCGCCGACCTGAAGGATCCGGAAACGGGTGCGCTCACCAGCTACACCATTCTCGGCGTTTGGGACGGCGATCCGGAAAACTACGTCATCTCCTACAAGACTCCGCTCGGCTTGGGCCTGCTTTCCAAGCGGGTCGGCGAGCAGGTGAAGATCAAGGTCGCGACCGACGAGCACAATTTCGAGGTCGTCGGCATCCGCCGCTACGTCGACGCGAAGTAGCGCGCGCGGCGCGCTGAAGTCGGTAGCCCGGGCTCTCCGAGCACGGGTTTGCCTTGATCAGGAGATTGCCTTCGCCGCACGCCGCCGCGCGAAGCTCCAACATCCAATCTCCAACCTCCAGAGAATCAAAGGGGCTCCAATTCAGTGTTTCAGGCTTGGAGCTTCACTGGAGCTTGGATGTTGGTCCTTGGAGCTTTCTTCCCCCTCATCCCAGCTTCGCGAGCGATTCGTCTGCTTCCTTGAGTCTCGGATCGAGTTCGAGCGCCTTTCGGTAGGCTTCGCGTGCACCCTCAGCGTCGCCCTTGCGCTCGAGCACGTTGCCGAGCCGGTGCCACGCGTGCGCGTGCGAGGGCAGGCCTGCGGCGCGAACCTCGGATGCAAGATATTCGCGCAGCGCGCCCTCGCCGCGGTCGAGCCGTTTGCCGGAGAGCGCGGCGACACGGCCGATCTGGTAGAGCGAGGCGAAGTGGTCCGGATTGACCTGCAGGATGTCCTCGAAAATCGCGAACGCCTCGTCGTGGCGGCCGGACCTCACATTGAGCTGCGCGAGGGCAAAGTTGGCCTCGATGCTGCCGGGCTGGATCCGGAGTGCGTTTCGAAACGACTTCTCGGCATCGGCCCACTTCTCCTCGTGCTGAAAGAGGCCACCGGTGACCATCGCGCCGCGGAATGCGTCGATCCTGCCGACCTCCTTCGCCTCGTCGTGAGCCTTGCCCATGCCGCCGCCTGCGATCCAGGGCGCCTCGCGGTAGAATTCGATCAGCCCGGCGCGGATCTCGATATTGTTGGGATCGAGCGCCGTCGCCTTCTTCAGTGCGTCGAGTGTCTTGCGGGCGAGGCCAAGCTGCGTGAGCGGTCCGGCGCCGCGGGCCTGGTTGCCGTAGGCCTCCGCCAGGTCGCCCCAATACATCGCGCTGTTCGGGGCGATCTTAACCGCCTCCTCGAGCCGGGTGGCGACGGACGCCCAGTCGCGCTGGCGCTTGGCGAGCCGCGCAAGGTAGTAGAGCGCCTCATCCGCCCGCGAGTTGCGCGCGAGAATCATCTCGAAAGCCCCCCTGGCCTCGGCATCCCGCCGCGCGAAGTAAAGGACCTTCGCTGCCTCCATGTCGGTCGCTTGGTCGGCCCGGGCAGTGGGAAGCGCGACGGCCGCGATGAGAATGGCGACAAAAAGGGGAAAGCAGACTCTGGATGGGAAACTCATGGATTCAGACCTACTGGCAGGCGACAGGTTGACTCTCGGAATCACTCTCCCGAGACAATCGAATTCCGAACTGGGTTTCAGGCAACCTGGCGAGCGGGTGAAATCCCGGAGAGTTCCCTGCCGTGGGCGCGTTCGACTTCGCGGAGATCGTAGGCGGCCTGCAAGTTGAGCCAATTGCGGGGATCGACACGAAAGAAGCGCCCGAGGCGGGCCGCCGTGTCTGCTGTGATCGAACGGCGGCCGGCGAGAATCTCGCTGAGCCGGCTTTGAGGGATGCCGGTTGCCTTTGCCGCGGCGAGTTGCGTGATGCGCATGGGAGCAAAGAACTCGTCGCGGAGAATGTTACCGGGGTGGGTGAATGATGCAGGTTTGGCCATGGTGTGGGTCCTCAATGGTAGTCGGTGATTTCGACCTGCTCGGCGTCTGTTCCGTTCCAGAAGAAACAGATGCGCCACTGGTCGTTGATGCGGATGCTGTGCTGTCCGGCGCGGTCGCCTTTCAAACCTTCGAGGCGGTTGCCAGGTGGAAGGCGCAGGAAGGAGAGTTCCACAGCGGCGTCGATGAGTTGAAGTTTTACAAGCGCACGCCTCTGGATGTCGGGCGGAAG
>DATKCJ010000345.1:0-4882 GCA_035513275.1 Opitutaceae bacterium | reverse complement strand
CGGGCGATTGTTTCGTCGTGGCACTGCATCCTGCCGGTGATTCTGCGGCAGCCCCTCGACAAGCTCGGGGTCGAAGGAGACGCTGCAGCCACACATAATCGCCCGCAAGCAGGCTCCTACATCAGATTCAAGCGTCGGTTCGTGCGTTGGCGTCGAGCCAACGGCACCCTTCTCCCCGCATCGGTTGACACCCCCCGTGGCCGGACCAAGCTTTCTTGCATACTGAACCGGTTCCCAACCCCGTGAACTTACGCTCATGAGCACAACTGTCTTCAAATCAGAGAAGGGCCGCGCGAGCACCAATCCGCTCGGCATAAAATGGATCGATCACATCGAGTTCCTCGTCGACGACGCCGATCAATGGCGCGACCACTTCGAGGGCAAGTTCGGCATGTATCGTCGCGCCTATGCCGACGAGGCGTCGGGCGTGAAGGGCCGCCGCGCTCACATCGTGGGCCAGGGCCGCATCAACTTCCTAATCGCCGAGCCCTCGGGCGGCAGCGCCGAGGCCGGCGTGATCCGCGAGCACGTCGAGAAGCACGGCAACGGCGTGAAGGACGTCGCTTTTCGCGTCGGCAACGTGCGCGCCGCCCACGATGAGGCTGTGCGCCGCGGCGCACGCGTCGTGCGTCCGATCGATTCGAACTCCGAGTTCACGGCGTTCTCGATTGCCGCTTATGGCGACACGATACACACGTTCATCGAGCGAAGGCCCCACGCGTCCTTCGCACCGGGCTACGTCAACGTCCCCGGCGGCATCGAAGAGGGCGACATCCACTTCGCGATGATCGACCATGTCGTCGCCAACGTGGAGCACATGAACGAGTGGGTCGACTACTACGACCGCATCTTCGGCTTCGAGACGGTGATGCACTTCGACATCAACACCGGCCGCAGTGCGCTCATGAGCAAGGTCGTCGGCGACCACGACGGTTACATCAAGATGCCGATCAACGAGCCGTCGTCGAAGAACTCGCAGATCCAGGAATTTCTCGACGCCTACAACGGCCCCGGCGTGCAGCACATCGCGCTGCTCACCTCGAACATCATCTCCACCATCCGCGCGATGCGGCTGCAGGAGGTGGCGTTTCTCGAGGTGCCCGACACCTATTACGATCCGGCTGTGTTCGATTCGCGCATGGGTAAGATCGACGAGGACCTCGAGGAGTTGAAGTCGCTCAAGATACTCGTCGATCGCGACAGCACCGACGGCTACCTGCTGCAGCTCTTCACGAAGTGCGTGTTTGCGCGGCCGACGCTCTTCTTCGAAGTCATCCAGCGGAAAGGCAACTCGCACGGCTTCGGCGAGGGCAACTTCCGCGCGCTCTTCGAGGCGATCGAGCGCGAGCAGCAACTCCGCGGCACGCTGTAGCGCGGGGCGGTTTCGAGGTAGCGCGGGTCTTTGACCCGCGTCGGCAGGTCGCCGATTCGACAGGCTCACGGTCTGCGAAAGACCTGCCCTACGATGGGAATATCCCGATTCCTCGCGGCTCCAACTTTCCCGAGGTTGCGTCCACCGTGTCCGGAAGCACGATTGTGGGCCACGACCCGGCAACAACGCGGTCCCATGAGCATCCCCTTCGCGCAGTTTCTTGTCGGCGCGCTCTATGCCTATCTCGGCATCGGCGTGCTCGTGATGGCATGGATGCATTTCGGCGGCCTCCATCGCGTCGACACGACCGCAGCGAGAGGCACGGTCGGTTTTCGCATTCTGATCTCGCCCGGGCTCGTGCTTCTCTGGCCGCTCATCTTGAAACGCGCGATCCGCGGCGCAGGCGCGCCACCTGCTGAGCGCGGTCCGCATCGCGATGCTGCAAAAGGAGGCGACGCGTGAACCGCCCGGCCCGCAAGCGGCACCGGTGGATGACCGCGGCGATGGCGATCGTCGCGGGCGTTGCCCTCTGGCTCGCGTGGAGCGGCCATCGTCCGCGCGTCGTGATGGACGCGCTGCCGCCGGCGCTGGAGGCGAAGCCATGAGTTCCGGTTACGGCGCAGTCGGCTGGAACCGGCAGAAGCGGATCTACGACGCGGCAATCGCAGTCGGAGTGGTTTTGTTCCTCGCGGTGTTTGTCGGATTCGGCCTTGCGATGTGGCCGCATGCGACAGCGGAGACGCTGCTGATCCGCGCGTTCGCCGTAGCGGCGTTCCTGCTCCTGCATGTGATCCTCTGCATCGGCCTGCTCGCGCGGCTCGACCGGCGATTCCTCCCGCTGCTCTACAACCGGCGCCACCTCGGCGTGACGATGTGCCTGCTCGCCTGCGCGCACGCGGGGCTCGCGGTGTTTCAGTTCAGCGCGCTCGGCGTGCTCAATCCGCTCGTGAACGTGCTCGCAGGCGACGGCACGTTCGCCGAGCTGTCGCGCTGGCCGTTCCAGATTTTCGGCGTGGCGGCGCTGGTGGTCTTGATCGTGATGGCGGCGACGAGTCACGACTTCTGGCTCGCGACGCTCACTGCGCCCGTGTGGAAGGCGATGCATATGCTCGTCTATGTGGCCTATGCCCTGCTCGTCGCGCACGTGGCATTCGGCATCGGCCAGACGGGGCGGGGAAGCTGGCTTGCGATTGCGACCGCTGTCGGCGCGGCCGTCGTGTTCGCGCTTCACATCACCGCGGCTGCACGCGAGCGGCGCCGCGATGTCGAAACAGCCACCGGGCAGGACGGTTGGATCGATGCGGGACCGGTGGAGTCGTTCACCGAGAAGCGTGCGCGGATCGTGTGTGCCTCGGGCGAGCGAATCGCGGTCTTCAAGAATGACGGCAAGTTCTCAGCGGTGTCGAACGTCTGTCAGCACCAGAACGGGCCGCTCGGCGAGGGGCGGATCATCGACGGCTGCATCACATGCCCGTGGCACGGCTACCAATACCTGCCGGAGACCGGCGCGTCGCCGCCGCCATTCACCGAGGCGGTGCCGACGTTTCGCGTGTGCGTGAAGAACAGCCGCGTGTTCGTCGACCCGAAGCCGCTTCCGCCGGGCACACACGTCGAGCCAGCCACGATCCAATGAAGCTGAGTTCAGAGTCAGAAATTGACAGAAGGCAACGAAGGGAACGATGAACAACGAGGTTGAATTGATGACGTGCCGACTCTCACAAATTCTTCCTGGACGTCCCATTTGGGCAACGGAGCAATCCCAGCAACATCTGCACCGCTTGTGCTTCGTTCCCTTCGTTTTCTTCTGTGAAATGCATCTTCAGCATGAGTAGCGACGACAACGATCCCGAGTTCTACGTCGGCTACCTGCCGCACACGCCGACGTCGCTTGCGCGATTTGTGCGCGGTCGCGTTGTGCGGCTGTTGTTGTTGACCGTCGTCGTCGCGGCGGGCACCGCGGCAGCGCTGCCGTATTTTGGCGACGGCGTATTCGAGTTTGGCGTCGTGAAGCCGCAGCGCGGCGCGGTGCTTTGTGACGTGGCGACGCGGCTCAGCGAGGCCGAGGCGGAATACATCCTTGTGGGCCCAGGCAAGCGCGGCGCGCCGATCGAGTTGTGCTCAGGCGGCGGCGGCACGGTCGAGATCACCGGCACTCGCTTATCCCGGGGAGGCAAGGAATTTCTGGAGGTCGACTCGATTGTCGCCGGCCCTTCCGGTGGCGCGCCGCGGATCGCCGCCACCCCACTTGGTCGGATGACGCTTGCCGGTGAGATTGTGGATGCGAAGTGCTACTTCGGTGTGATGAACCCGGGCGAGGGCAGGGTGCACCGCGCGTGCGCGACGCTCTGCTTGCGCGGCGGGATCACCGCGGTTTTTGTCGTGCGCGATCGCCAGGGCAACGAGGCGCACCTGCTGCTCGCACCCGACGATGGCACGACCACTTCGCAGGATTTCCTGCAATGGGTCGCCGAGCCGGTCGAGATCACGGGCGAAGTTTTCCGACAGGGACAATGGCTGGTCTTTCGAATCAACAACGGATTGATCCGAGGAACATGACCTGCAATTCGACATTGCCGATTCCGTGTAGCCCTGCGCGTGAGCGCAGGGACTCCGTGCGGTTGTGTCCCGCTCCTCACGGAGCGGGCTTCAGTCGGAGCGAAAGCTTCGCGCATTCGAACTGTGGCCCTGCGCGGGAGCGTAGGGATGAGGAAACGCTACTGTCCCGCCGCTCCCGCGGCGGGCTACGGCTCCAAAACCAGAACAAACCACTAACGTCATGAGCACGGAAAACTGGCAGGATGTCGGATCGGTCGAGGAACTTTCGAAGGGCGAAGTCAACGAGGTCCTTGTCGGCCGCGCAAAGATCGCCGTGACTTTCAAGGATGGCGCATGGGGCGCGGTTTCAGGCGTGTGCAACCACGTCGGCGGTCCGCTGGGACAGGGGCATTGCGATGGCGACTATCTCGTGTGCCCGTGGCACAACTGGAAGTTCCACCGCGCGACCGGACTCGGAGAACCGGGCTATGAAGAAGACGCAGTGCCGAGCCACGCGATCAAGGTCGAGAATGGACGCGTCCTCGTGAACACCTCCCCGGCAAGTCCGCGCAAGCGCAAGCCGCACGCGCCGCACCCGCTCGCACGCGCAGTAAAGCGCGAACCGGGCGAGGTGCGCGTGGCTGGCATTTCGACGACCGCGATGGACCCCAACCTGCCGCGCTACTCCACGTCGGAGGCGCTGCTCGAGGTCGCGCTGGATCACGCAAAGTCGCAGGGTTTGCAGACGCGGCTGATCAAGTTGCGCGACCTGAAGTTCCGGAGTTGCGAGGGCTACTATTCGAAGAGCGCTCGCGCGTGCACCTGGCCGTGCTCGATCACGCAAGCTGATCCGGGCGACGAACTCACGGCGGTTTACGAGGCGATCGTTCATTGGGCGGATGTCATCATCATGGCCACGCCGATCCGCTGGGGGCAGGCGAGCTCGCTCTACTTCAAAATGGCCGAGCGGCTGAA
>DATKCJ010000344.1:0-14318 GCA_035513275.1 Opitutaceae bacterium | reverse complement strand
GGGTCATTTCTGCCTTAAGGTAGCCCGGCCTCTCCGAGGACGGGGGCCTTGGCTGCGATCGGGCGGACCCGCGCTCCGCCTGTCCTCCATAGCTCGCAGAGCGAAGGAGGAAGATCGCGGGCTACCTTTCGGACGCAACTTGTAGATCGCTCTCATCAGAACTCCACCGTCAGCCCGGCAAACGCGCCGACACCGAGTGCCGGGTAGCCCTCGACTTCTTCATACTCGCGGTCGAACAGGTTCTCGACGCGCACGTGCGCGCGCACGCGGGGTGTTGCCTGCCACGAGGCATGCACGCGAACAGTCGCGTAGTCGGGCAGATCCACCGGGCCGACATCGACGCGATCCGCGACCCAACGCACGCCGCCACCGACGATGATTCCCGGGGCGGGTTCATACTCGACGTCGATGCTTGCCGAGTGCCCGGGACGGCGCGGCAGTTGCGAGCCGTCCGACGAGTCTTCCGCATCCGTCCACGTGTAACCAGCGATCACTCGCACATCTTCGCGCGGCGTGAACTCGCCGGCGAGTTCGACTCCCGTGCTCGAGGCGCGGCCAACGTTGATTGTAGCGAACGTGTCCGGATCGAAACCGAACAGGTTGCGGTAGCGATTCGAGAACCAAGTCGCGGTCACGCGACCGCGTCCGCCGGCGAGCGGCTGCTCGATTCCGGCCTCCCACCCTTTAGAGCGTTCGGGCTGGATGTCGGGCGACGCTGGCTGGAAGAACGCGAGGTTGCCGTAGCGATCGTCGAGGCTCGGTGCGGTAAACGCGGTGCCCGCCATCGCGCGCAGAATCGTGCCGGACGATGCGAGCGTGTGCGAGACGCCAGCGCGCCACGTGGTGTGGCCGCCGACCGAGTCGAAGTCGTCGTGTCGCGCGCCGAGGACGACCGAGGTGCTCTCGGAAGCATTCCACACCGCGGAGACGAATCCTGCTCGGAGTTCCTCCTTCTTCAATTCGCCCGGTGTCTCCTGCCGCGACGGCTCGAAGTTCGCGCCGGCGGTGATCTCGAGCGAATCGCTCGCATCGACCGTCACTTGAAAATCGACGACGCGGCGCCGGCCTTCGACCGGCGTGGAGCCGTAGATCGAAGTGA
The DNA here is from genome assembly GCA_035513275.1 of Opitutaceae bacterium. GTDB lineage: Bacteria > Verrucomicrobiota > Verrucomicrobiia > Opitutales > Opitutaceae > DATKCJ01. The sequence goes on along the minus strand of DATKCJ010000344.1, from coordinate 13,219 downwards.
AACTGTATTCGCGATCCTGGTGGGCGAGAATCAGCCGCGCGCGCACCGGCCCCGTCTGGTATTTCGCGAACGCGGTCGCGAGCAACTGCTCGAACTCGAGCACGCCGGTGAACGGAAACGGTCCGCGCGAGCCGGGCTCGTCGTAAGTGCTCTCCATGCCGCGCACGGTCGCGCCGAATTCGAGCCCGGGATAGTTCAAGTCCTCCCAGTCGAGCCGAGCCGAATACTCCGTGGAGTCGAAGTCGTTTCCAGGGCGGTCGTTCGCAGTCTCGAAGCGACTCGCCGAAGCGGAGTAACCGAGCGCGCCTGACGAACCGGAGAGCGCGGCCGAGCCGCGGAGCGTTTCGAACGAGCCGCCCTCTGCGTCGAGTCGCAGCGACGGATCGCCGGTGCCGCGGAGGGTCTCGATGCTGATCACGCCGCCCATCGCGGAGCCGCCGTAGAGGACGCTTTGCGGGCCGCGCAGGACTTCGACGCGGCCGAGGTTTGCGAGGTCGGCGCCCCCGAGGAAGTTTTGATAAAACGCGCCGCGGTCGTTCACGCGCACGCCGTCGACGAGGAACAGAGTCTGGTGCGGGGCGGAGCCGCGCAGGAAGAGCGAAGTCTGCGCGCCGGCGGCGCCGGTGCTCACGACCGCGACGCCCGGCAACTGGCGGAACAGCTCGACGAGGCCGGGCGTTTGCGAGCGTTCCCACTCGGCGGGAGTGAGCAGCGTGACGCTGCCCGGGATGTCAGCGGGATCGTGCGGTGTGCGCGTCGTGCTGACGACAAACGTGTGGAGGACGACGGGTGGCTCCCCCGTTTCGTTTTCGTTGACGAGCGTCTGCGAAAACAGGCTCGTGCTGAGGAGCGCCGCGATCAATGCGGCGAGCGAGTGCCGGATCGGCACCTTGGTGAGGTCTTTCATTTTCTGCGCTTGGTTTCGGCAAGAGCAGAAAAGTTCGAACACCGTCGGCGGTTCCCGCTGTGCGGGCCGCGTTCGGTGCATTTCTACTCCCACCCTTCATTTTTGCGATGAAGTGCGCGCCGCCCCGCATGTGCGGACCGGTGCGCGGTGAGCCTCCCAAGGCGAGATATTCGGACTTCCGGCCTTTGCCGCGTCCCGGAGTTGTATCCGGACCGCGGGCACCTCCCCCATCGCCTTCACCCCCGACTGGGTCGGGGATTGGCTTTGCTCCCGTCGTGACGGGATTTGGGTTTGTTGCCGGTTACCGCAGCGCAACTGTGGCCGATTCTCACGGCCTTCCCTGCGCCTTTGGAGTTGTTGCGACCCGCCGGTTTCGAAGGACCGGCAGGCGATCAATGAACGTGTCCGGCTTGCAGGCCCGAACGCAGCGACAAAAGACCCGCGCGCGGAGTCGCACAAGACGGGAGTTGGGAAACGTGCGGAAAGATCGGAGACAGTTGAACGACAGAGGCACGGAGATCGCCTCTCGCCAGAACAGCCAGGAGGAGTGGAGCGCTGCGTCCACGGACCATACCGCCACTCCCCGCGGCGGGCCACGTGTTGCTCGTAACCCAGCGCGGAAGCGCCGGAACGTCGGGCGTAAAGCCCGACCCACAATTCCGAGAGTCCTCCGAATGTGGGTCGGGCTTTATGCCCGACTGCCCGACTTTGAGCTCTGTGCCTCGGTGTCTCTGTGGTGCAATTCCTGTTCACTGGAGCTTGGATGTTGGGGTTTGGAGCTTCGCGCGCCATCGCGACTCATATCAACGCATCCGGATACGACGATATGATTGGAGTTGACCCGAGCCCCTTCTGCGGCGACCTTCCCGCCATGTCCAGCCGCTCCACCGTCGCCTCTGCCGCGGCTCTTCTTGAGCTCCTCGACCGCCGCATCGTCATACTAGACGGCGCGATGGGCACGGTGATCCAAGGCTACGGGCTGGAAGAGAAAGACTTCCGAGGCGACCGGTTCGCAACGCACCCGAAGTCGCTGAAGGGAAACAACGACCTGCTCTCGCTGACCCGCCCCGACATCATCGAGGCGATACACGGCCGCTACTTCGACGCCGGTGCGGACATCGTCGAGACCAACACCTTCAACTCCACCTCGATCTCGCAGGCCGACTACGGCACCGAGTCGATCGTGCCTGAGCTCAACGCCGCCGCGGCCGCATGCGCGCTCCGCGCTGCACGCGCCGCCGAGGCCGCGACGCCAGGCCGGCGCTGCTTCGTGGCCGGCGCGCTTGGTCCGCTCAACCGCACGCTCTCCATGTCGCCCGACGTGAACCGGCCAGACTTTCGTGCGGTCACCTGGGCGCAGGTCGTCGCCGCGTATTCCGAACAGGCCGCCGCGCTTGTCGACGTCGGCGTGGACTTGCTCTTCGTCGAGACGATCTTCGACACGCTCAACGCCAAGGCGGCCCTCTTCGCGATCGAGGAGGTGTTCGAGTCGCGCGGCGTGCGATTGCCCGTGCTCGTGTCGGTCACGATTACCGACGCCTCGGGCCGCACACTCTCGGGCCAGACGGTGAGCGCTTTCTACAACAGCATCCGCCACGCACAGCCGTTTGCCGTCGGCATCAACTGCGCGCTCGGCGGTCGCGAAATGCGTCCGTATGTCGAGGAGCTCGCCTCTCTAGCGGAGTGTCCGGTTTCGTGCTACCCGAACGCCGGCCTGCCGAACGCGTTCGGCGGCTACGACCAGACGCCGGAAGACATGGCGGCGATCCTCGGCGACTTCGCGCGCAACGGCTGGGTGAACTTCGTCGGCGGCTGCTGCGGCTCGACACCAGAGCACATCGTCGCGATCGCGGAGGCCGTGCGCGGAGTCGCGCCGCGTCGAGCGCGTGATGCGCATCCGGAACTCCGGCTGAGCGGCCTCGAGCCGCTGGCGGTCGCATGAGCGTCGAGTCGTCAGTCGTAGCGCAGGTCTTCCTCCTTCGCTCAAATAGCTACGGAGGACAGGCCGACCTGCGTCGGCAGGTCAAAGACCTGCCCTACCTTCCGATTCCCTCACCGGGCGCCACGGGGACTCGAGGATGAGAAACTCAGCCTCCACATTTCTGATCGTCGGCGAGCGCACGAACATCACCGGCTCGCCGAAGTTCGCGAAGGCCTTGAAGGCCGGCGACTGGGACGCGTGTGTCGCGATCGCGCGCCAGCAGGTCGAGTCCGGCGCGAACATCATCGACATCAATGTCGACGAGGCGCTCATCGACGGTGAGGCGACCATGGTGAAGTTTCTTAACCTCATCGCGGCCGAGCCGGAGATCTCGCGCGTGCCCGTGATGATCGACTCCTCGAAGTGGACCGTGCTCGAGGCGGGCCTGCAGTGCATCCAGGGCAAGGGCATCGTGAACTCGATCTCGCTCAAGGACGGCGAGGAGGAGTTCCTGCGCCGTGCGAGACTGGTGCGACGCTACGGCGCCGCCGCGGTGGTGATGGCGTTCGACGAGAACGGCCAGGCCGCCACGTGCGACGAGAAAGTCCGCGTCTGCACGCGCGCCTACCATCTGCTCGTCGACCGCGTCGGGTTTCCGCGCGAAGATATCATCTTTGATCCAAACATCCTCACCGTCGCCACTGGCATCGAGGAGCACAACAACTACGCCGTCGATTTCTTCGAGGCCGTGCGGATCATCAAGCGCGTGCTGCCGGGCGCGAAGATCAGCGGCGGCGTCTCGAACGTCTCGTTCTCCTTCCGCGGAAACAACCCCGTGCGCGAGGCGATGCACACCGCGTTTCTCTACCACGCAATCCAGGCCGGGCTCGACATGGCGATCGTCAACGCCGGCATGCTCGGCGTCTACGACGAGATCGAGCCGGCGCTGCGCGAACTCGCCGACGACGTCCTGCTCAACCGTCGCCCTGACGCCACGGAACGACTGATCGTCCACGCCGACTCGCTGAAGACTGTCCCTGGCGGCCCAATCGAGAATCAAAAATCGAAAATAGAAAATGCAGATGCGTGGCGCCGCGGCACCGCCGCGGAGCGATTGAGCCACGCTCTCGTCAAAGGCATCGACGCCTTCGTCGAACAGGACACCGAGGAATGCCGCGCTGCGATGAAGCGTCCGCTCGACGTGATCGAGGGCCCGCTCATGGACGGCATGCGAGTCGTCGGCGACCTCTTCGGCGCGGGGAAAATGTTCCTGCCGCAGGTCGTTAAGTCCGCCCGCGTGATGAAGAAGGCGGTCGCCTACCTCACGCCCTTTATGGAAGCGGAGAAGGAAGCCGCGCGCCAGAAGGCGGCGGCAGAGACCACGGACCACGGACCACAGACCACCGACACTTCCGACTCGAAGACATCGCGAAGCGGATCCTCCGAAGTCACGCCGAGCGGGACGACAGAGAGCATTCCGCCCGTTCGGCAGGCTCAGGGCGCCCTGAGCGAAGTCGAAGGGGCGCAATCCGCAGTCCGCAATCCGCAATCACCCGAGACCCAAGACCCGAAACCCAAGATCCGACAAGATGCGTCCCGCGGACGCATCTTGTTAGCGACGGTCAAGGGCGACGTGCACGACATCGGCAAGAACATCGTCGGCGTCGTGCTCGCGTGTAACAATTACGACGTCACCGACCTCGGCGTCATGGTCCCGTGCGAGAAACTCCTCGCCGAGGCACGGCGGATCGGTGCGGACATCATCGGCGTATCGGGCCTCATCACGCCTTCGCTCGACGAGATGGTGCACATCGCGAAGGAAATGAAGCGCGAGGGCTTCAACGTCCCGCTGCTTATTGGCGGCGCGACGACCAGCGCCGCGCACACGGCCGTGAAGATCGCGCCCGAGTTTGCGCACGGCGTCGTGCACGTGCTCGACGCATCGCGCGTCGTCAACGTCGTCAGCTCCCTCTTCAGCGACGAGCAAAAGCCCGCCTTCCTCGCTGACGTGCTCGCGAAACAGGACAAGCAGCGAGTTGATTTCGCGGAGCGCCGTGGCGCTCGAAAGCTCCTCAGTCTTTCCGAAGCCCGCCGACGCGCCCGGCCCACGGATTGGTCGACCGTCGACATACCGACGCCCGAATTCCTCGGCACGCGGATTTTCTCAACTGAATTGTCATTGCGAGGAGGCCCCCTGCGGGCCGACGCGGCAATCCAGCCAGACCAGATAGATCGCCACGGCGCCGATGCCGCGCCTCGCGATGACAAGTCAGGAGATTCCGCAGGTAGGACGGGGTCGCTTGCGGTGAGCTTGTCGAACCCGCTGGGCCCGCCGCCGGGATCCGACACTCCGCAATCCGCAATCCGCAATCCGCAATCGAACGTCCGCCATCCGCAACCCCCCGAGACCCCAGACCCGAGACCCGAGACCCTTGAACTCGGCGACATCGCCGAGTTCATAGATTGGGGCCCCTTCTTCTCCGCCTGGGAACTCTCCGGGCGCTTTCCCGACATCCTCAAGGACCCGCTCGTTGGCGCCGAGGCGATGAAGCTCTTCGACGACGCGCAGCGGATGCTGAAGCAGATCATCGCGGAAAAGCGCTACACCGCGAAGGCCGTCATCGGCTTCTGGCCGGCGAACAGCGTCGGAGATTCTGTTGAGGTGTATGAAGACGCGTCGCGTTCGCGGGTGCTGAAGACTTTCCACTTCCTCCGCCAGCAACAAGAGAAGCCCGCGGACCAGTTCAACCACTGCCTCGCCGACTACATCGCGCCGAAGAGCAGCGGCCGCATCGACTACCTGGGCGGATTCGCTGTGACGGCGGGTCACGGCGTCGAGGAATTCGCAAGGGAGTTCGAAACGAAACAAGACGACTACAGCGCGATCATGGCGAAAGCACTGGGCGACCGTCTCGCCGAGGCGCTCGCGGAGCTCATGCACAAGAAGGCGCGCGACTTCTCCGGCTACGGACGGACCGAGAACCTCGAGATGAAGGACATCATCCGCGAAAAGTATCGCGGCGTCCGTCCCGCGCCGGGTTATCCGGCGTGTCCGGACCACCAGGCTAAGCCACCGCTCTTCGAACTGCTCGGCGCGCAGGCGAGCACCGGTATCACTCTCACCGAAAGCAACGCGATGTTTCCCGCCTCGAGCGTGAGCGGCTGGTATCTGAATCACCCCGAGTCGAAGTACTTCGCCGTCGGCAAACTCGCGAAGGACCAGATCGAGGATTACGCGGGTCGCATGGGCATCTCGACAGCCGATGCCGAACGCTGGCTCGGGCCGTATCTGGATTATTGAGGTCGGGCGGGACTGCTAGGCCCGCCGCTCAGAATTGGGTCACAGAGAACACTGCGTTCCGAAAGGAGGTCACTGAGTCAGAGAATGGCCGCATGAGGCTAAGAGCACAGGCAAGGCGGAATCTCGCGACGACGGGAGCGCGCCGCTCATGGGGTGGATACGAATTTCACGAATCCACACGAAGGAATTTTCACCGCAAAGAGGGATTGCGAAGAGGACTGATCCCAGGGTTAAGTGGAGAGCGTCGGCTGATCAGATGTCTCGTCCACAACTCGGCAGCTTCGAAGTCCGATCCTCTGCGTCAGCATCTCTGCGGTGCAACATTCGTCATAGCCTCTTCTTCGGGCCTCCGTCGTTTGAAGCCTTTCGTGTGTTTCGTGTTTTTCGTGGTGGAAGATTCCGTGTCTTCTGTGTGTTCCGTGGGCATGGACTTCTTTCCGACTGACTCTTTCGAACCGCCCCACAGAATCCCCGCACCATGCCGCACGTTCCCGGACTCCGAAGCTGCTACGACAAGACCGGCCGCCTGATTTATTTCGGTCGCATGCTCGACAAGATACGCCTGCACGCCGCGGGCACGCTGCCGCCGGAATACGTCGCCAACCTTGGCGACGGGAAGATCAACCAGTTCGACGGCCGCATGTGCCGGTTTATCGGCGTGCGCTACGACGATTTGAAGTTGCGCACTCTCGCCGGCGCCACCGACGCGGAGGTCCTCGCATGGGCCGAGGCCAACGGCACGCACCACACCGACGAGGAGTGCCACATCTGGAATCGTTTCATCGCGAAGCTCGGCTGGCGCGACGAGCGCTCGCACGTACTGCCGGAGCGAATCAAAGCCGCCGGCCTCGAGGGCAAGCCGATCGAGACAGTCGTCGACCACATCGAGTTCGACGAAGGTCGCGACCCCGTCGCCACCAAAGCGTGGGAGTCGATTTAGGAACCCGGCGCTTTGCCCACGGAACACACGGAAAACGCGGAAGGGCGGAAGGGTTGAACGATGCAGTCGAAGGTGCGAGGCCTTCGTAGCTGCCGAGGTAACGAGGCAGTATCTGGGCGATCGCCGTTCCCACCGCCTCCTTACGTCGGCAGCTACATTCGACTGCATGGACCCGGTTTAACCGCTCTGACCCAAGCTCGACACTCCGCCCCTGCGGGCCAAGAGTGCCCGCATGGACGCCACCCTCAAATCGCCGCCGCCGCTGCCCGAGATCCGGCGCATCGTGGGGGAAGTCTGCGCACGGTATCCGGTGGCACGAGCCGATCTGTTCGGGTCGGTCGCGCGGGGCGTCACTCGACCGGGGAGCGATGTCGATGTATTGGTCGAATTTTCCCCGGGAGCCGAAGTCGGCCTCTTTGAGATGGGCGCTCTCCGCGAGGAGCTGGCTGAGGCGCTTGGCTGCCCGGTCGATGTTGTCAGCCGCCGCGCGATCGAACGGAGCAGAAATCTTTTTCGCCGCCGGGCAATGCTGACCCGGACCGTGAACGCCTATGTCCGATGATCTCCAACAGGCTCTTTTGAGGGACCTGTTGGACTCGGCTCGGGCGATTCGGCGATACCTTTTTGGCCACAGCAAGGAGGCGTTCCTGGCAGACATGGAAAAACAGGATGCCGTTCTGCGTCGGTTTGAAATCATCGGCGAGGTGGCAAGCCGTCTGGCGCCGGAGACGCAGGCGCTCTTCCCGGGAATTCCTTTTCGCGCGATGCGCGGGATGAGAAACATTATCGCCCACGACTACGGCGAGGTGGATCTCGATCTTGTCTGGCGAACCGCGAACAACGACCTCGAGCCACTCGTCGAGGCTGTCGAGCGGCACTTCGCCCAGCGCGAACCTCATTCCTGAGCCGAAATGAAACCGCACCGCTCGCACGTCCTCCCCGAGCGGATCAAAGCCGCCGGCCTCGAGGGAAAGCCGATCGAGACAGTCGTCGACCACATTGAGTTCGACGAAGACCGCGACCCTGTCGCCACCAAAGCGTGGGAATCGATCTAGGTGGATCTGCCGAGGCCCCCCGGATCGCTCGCGGCGAACTTAAACACCGGATAACCAGATGCCCAAACTTGACGCTGAAAAGCTGCTCGCCGCAATCGCTTCGAACGAGCGCCCACGTCGCCACAGGGCAACTCTTGTGCTCGGTGGACTCGAGCCTAAAGTAGATATCGATGTTCAGGTCCTGATAGAGGGGTTGAGGTCGAACAACGATGACGTTGTTTTCTGGTCCGAGGTCGCCCTCAAGCGTCTTGGTGAACGTAGCGCTCCTGCCATCCCCGTCTTCATTGAGCTTCTGAACCGAGAACCTCAGTTCATCCAACAATCAGCGGTCGATTGCCTTGTGGGTGCCGGCCCACGCGACCCCGCTGCTCGCAAAGCTGTATTCGGTGTCTTTCATCATCCGGACTGGTCGATGCGCCTCGAAGCATTGACGAAGTGCATCAACCTTCCTGACCACACGCCAGACGAGCTTGCGGCCATTGCTAGGATGGCTGACGACCCACACCCACAGGTCGCCGAATGGAGCGGAGGTGCTTTGCGCATCATTCGCATTCGGAAAGAGACTCCTATTGAGACTGTTCCCAGACCGCCCAAGGAACGAAAGGAAGGGCAAGTCGATCCGGACAGGTTCTTCGCCGAACTCAATCGGATCCTTCGCACTCGCGTAACATTTCGTGCCGGGTTGAGCGAAATCCTTTCTTGGTGCGCGCAGAGTATGCCTCACACGGATTGGGAAAAGGTAAGTGCCATCGACGTCTCCGACGACGAGCGGCGAGCCAAGCAGTGGCTTCCCGACCTCCTAAAAAAGGAACCATGTCCATTTCCAATCCGCGGCGTCTACTTCTCTCTCGTGGAGCTGTCGAACTCCCGAGGCGAGGAGATCGCTGAACTCTCTGCTGCCTTCGTGGGCCAATACGATCCCAATGACACGGAGATGCTATGGGCCATCGGCGACTTGAGGCACGACCCAAAGCGCGGCTCCTTCAAAGGGAGGGCATTGAAGGCGGCCGGCCTGATCTTCAATCGTGCCAGCGGCAGAGGATTGCAAAACGACGGTTACTTTCCATTCGCGTTCTCTCTCTCCGCACTGCTTGCCCGCTCGCTGATGACACCTGAAATCCACGATGTTCTCGGCTCTCCCCGGGGTCCAGTGGGTGTGCTCGTCGGATGGGAAGCCGGTGATCACCTGCTTCTTGGCGAACTCAAGCGGGTTGGCTTCAAATTCATTCGGCACCCCGTCTGAGCTGTTAGAGGCTGCCGCGACCAGGTCGCCACCCCCGCGTGGGAGAAGGTGTAGGCGTCCAAGTCAAAACTAGCGGCGTGACGTCTTAACAATGGGAACGGCAATCGACCTGCCCGATTGGACTGCGTGGTTCATTACTTCAGTGGGACTGCACGACCGTGGCAATCAGCCGGCAGTCGGGGCATACGAAGGCGTAAAGCATTCCGACATCCCCGTAGGAGATCCGTGCGTCGCTGTTCATCTGGAGCACAAAAGCCATCGGCTCCCCGCAAGAACGGCAGTCGGGCGTGTCGTCCATCTGGATCCAACTTGGTGAGCCCCCAAGCTTGCTCTTACGTCCCGCCTTCTTCGGAGGCGCGACGTGCACAAGGGTCATTGCAGACTCGGGCAATGCCGGCTCCGCCGAAGCCGCGACCTTTGCCGCCCGTTTCTTCGGCTGCTTCGAGAGCGGATAGAACGTCGCCGACCATTCGGCGCAGTCTAGGCACCAGCGCACCGGCAAAGGCACGCGCCCGAGGGCGGTCGCGGGCAGTCGCGCGTCGCTCAGATCGATCCGGATGATCGGGTTCGCAGCGGCGGCACACGAGGGACACGCCGCGGGCGGTTCGTCGCTTCCCCCGAACACATGACGAAACGCGGACGCACCGGAGGACTTCGGCGCGGGCTTAATCAGCCACTCGCACTCGAACAACCGGCGCTCGGGAGTCGGCGGGCGCGCGAGGTCCCCGATCAACCCGCCAAAGACCTTGAGGCGGTCGATTGTCCCCTCAACGTCCGAACCCTTCCAGATGAACACAGCGGCTCCCTTTGAAGTGCGGAGGAATTCGCCTTCCTTCTTCAACAGCCCGAGCAGCGTCGGCTTGATCCGCCGACAAAGTGCGACGATCTCACCCAGTTGCTTGCGATCCGGTGACGTGAAGCCGCAAACCTTTATTCCCGCCGCCTCGGAGGCTGCGGGAATACGCCGCAATCGACCGCGGGCAACCGGCGTGGAGGGTTCTCCCTCGCCAATCAACAGGTCCGGGATCGATCCGTTGCGAAGCGCGGAATCAACAAATCTCAATCCGAACACCGCGATCGACGCGTCATCCCGGTCAACGCTCACCTGGCTCCGATGCCCGCAGAATTTCGTGTTCAGCAGGTAGCCCGTGCTGTGTTCGATCACGCGGCCGCCGAACTCGCGCGCAAGCCGCCGGACCATCAGCCGCCGGGAGTCACGCTCCGAACCGGCTCCGGTGCCTGCCACCAAGGCACAAAGCCCCTTGTTTTTCCCCTGCCTTGCATAGTCGAGGACGGTCATTCCTCGTTCTTCGTTCCTGGCGCCCGTGTCGGCGCCCAACTGGATCAACATGCGCGCGGTCGCAACATCCCCTTTCCCCGCGGCCACCATGAGGGCCGTCTCTCCAAAAACGCGTGCATCTGGGCTCGCTCCCGCCTTCACCAACAGCTCGACCAGCAACGGATCCTTCGCGCGAGCCGCAGCTGAGTTAAGAGCTTCGTGCAGGTCGCGCCGGCGACGCTTCCCGGCGCCCTCGCCGAGGAGCAGCTTCACCATCTCGCGGTGGCCTTTCCATGATGCCATCTCGATCGGAGTCTGGCTCACGGGATCACCTCCCCGGATATTGACATCGGCACCGGCGGCGAGGGCCTTATGCGCACGCTTCAAGTCGCCGAATTTCGCAGCGTAGAGGAGTTCAAGTGAGGGATCGACAAGAGCGCCAATCTCCTCGAGGAAATGAATTGTCGCGGTCTGGTTCTCGGACAACGCGGCGGAGAGCGCCGTCTCCTTCTTGTGCAGTCGATTGGGATCAGCCCCAAACTCGATCAGCACTTTCACGGTCTGCAATGCACCATTCATCGCGGCACACAGCAACACGGGACCGATCATATAGTGTTCCTCGGGATCGGCTCCGTGTTCCAAGAGAAGCCGGATGATCGCGGCGTCGTTTTCACGGGTGCCCAGCGCTGCGGCAATCAAGCTGTTTCGGAGCTCTCGCCTCGTGAACGCGGGTCTCGCCTCGGTAAGGAGCCGACGCACCCCCGATAGATCGCCGTTGTGCACCAGCTGGTGCAGGATGTCCGGATTGAGCTGTTTCATTCGCAAGAGGGACACTCAATGAAACAGCCAGAGGTTCGCTCGGAGGCAACAGCGGGTTTAAAAACAGGCCAACGGCACGCCGCATACCGACGAGGAGGGCCACATTTTGATCACATTCCAACGCGGGTAGCTGACCAGAGGAGCAAATGCGTTGCCACGTGGGGCGATGATCGCCGACTCGAGCCCCACGGCGCCAGTAGAGCCAGCCGGCGACGATGCCATGCCTTGCGCTTCGCCGCTCCAGCGACCGTCCATCGCGGCGAACGACCGCCGATGTGAATCGATGTGAGCGCGCGGAAATTTCGCGCAACTTCGGAGTGCGAAACGGGGTTTTATTCCTCGAAAACCTTCAACACACGACTGCCATGTATGCGCTCTTCCTCGGACTCGAATCCATTTCCCCCGCCGACCTCCACCGACTGATGGAGGCGGAGCCGATCACTGTGGTGGACGTCAATCCGCGCGACCGCTGGTCCGCGGCACACATTCCGGGCGCGACGAATCTCGATCCGGAGAACTTCAAGGCGAAGGACCTTCCGGCGGACAAGACCACGACCGTCGTCTTCTACTGCTCGAACATTCTGTGCAGCAAGGGACCCAAGGCGGCGAAACGCGCCAGAAAACTTGGTTATCAGAATGCCATGGTCATGTCGGCCGGCATCAAGGGCTGGCTCGGCGCGAACCTGCCCACCCAATCCGGCGCGTGACGGCCGCGCGAACAGACTGAGTCTCGCGGATTACCCTGCTTCGCCAAGGCTTCCTCCGCCGCTCGTTGAGCTATGGAGGACACGACGCAAGGCACGGCGCGGATGAAGGAGCCGGAGGGGGTCATGCGTTCACTCTCGACAGACGCTCAATGAACGAACCGCAGCACCTCGCGCGTCGCAGCGTGGATGCGGTCCTTGGTGGTCGCGCTGCGCTTGCAGTCGTGGCGCCGCGTCCGAATCGCTGAATGCCTCTGACTCCCGATTGCTCCTCGGCGGAGGTTGGTCGGCGGGTGAGCGTGTGGTCGTAACGCAAATGTAACCTGCATTTCGCCTGACTCTCTGGCACGGGGGTGCATTTTCTGGGCGTCCCTTCGTCCCCGAGCGTCCAATTCTCCGAGTCCTCATGAGCAACTTCTTTAGCCGTCTGTTTTCCCCTGTCGCCTCGCCCACCGACGGCCTTTCCCAAACCCAGCGCGGGGCGATCGTCGATCTCCTCCATTTCTGCATGTGCGCCGATCAGGAACTGACTCCGGCGGAGAGCAACGCGATCGCTGGCGAGGTCGCAGCGTTCGATTGGGATCCGGCGGTCGACTTCGACTCGTTCGCGGCGCGGTCGCTTGAAAAAGCCCGCGCGGCCATGGCGACCGCCGCGACGCGTGAATCAGCTCTCGCATCGATCTCGGACCAGCTCGCTTCGACCGAAACGAAAACCCAGGCGCTCGCGCTCTGCCAGGAGCTCTTCCAAGCCGACGGTGAATTCGCTCCGGCGGAGCGGGCGGTGTTCGTCGAGATCAAGCGCGCTTTCGGCTGGCCGGAGTAGACCGGCGGTCGGGACGATCGGGTTGGGTCGTGCAGGCTCGAGCCCGGATCGCCCCCACGACGCACGGGCGGCGTTTCCCGAATCTGCGGTAGTGTCCGGAGAGTTCAGCAAAAAGACGGATCATGGTAGGTGGTTTGGTGATGAAGCCTAAAACCACCAACGAAAGAAGGACCATGACCCGTCTGACCAAGAAGATGACAGCGAACACGGACACGCGCGAGCAGTTG
>DATKCJ010000343.1:0-2887 GCA_035513275.1 Opitutaceae bacterium | reverse complement strand
GAAAACTGATGCTCGTCCGCCCAACTTGATAATGTGTTGCGTCCGCTACTCTAAGACTCATCCGACACCACTGCAAGCTGCGCCGCCTATTGAACTTCCCCCGGTTTTGTAGACACCTGGGTTAGCTGGCTTTCAGTAGTTCTGCTTCAAACTGGGCGCGTGAAGGGTAGCCCAAGGACGAATGCCGGCGCTGTCGATTGTACCAGATTTCGATGAACTCGAACAGCTCGCGGCGTGCCTCGACACGCGTCGCGAAGATGCCGCCGTTGAGAAGCTCCTTGGTCAGTGTGGCGAAGACGCTCTCCACCACGGCATTGTCCCAGCAATCGCCTGTCCGACTCATGCTCACCGTGAAGCCGGCCTCGTTCAGCAGGCGCTGATACGCGGCGCTGGCATACTGCACGCCGCGATCGGAATGATGCAGCCCGCCGCACGCGCCGCGATGCTGCAGGGCCATGCGGAGCGCGGCGAGCGCCAGCTCCTGGTCGAGTCGCGCCCGCAGGGCCCACCCCACGACACGTCGGGTGGCAAGATCGAGAATCACTGCGAGGTAGAGCCAGCCTTCCCGGGTCGGGATGTAGGTGATGTCCGCCGCCCAACTTCTGGTCAGGCCGGGGGTGGCACTCGAGCGCGAACTGCCGATCGAGCACGTTCGGCGCGGTCGGCTGCTCGTGCTGCGACTGCGTCGTGACGCGGAACTTCCGGGCGCTCTTCGCCCGCACGCCCGCCTGCCGCATGAGTCGCGCGACCCGGTTCTCCCCACAGCGAAAGCCCAATGCCTTGAGCTCCATCCACGTGCGGGGGCTGCCGTACCGCTGCCTCACCTGCTGTTGAATCTCGCGGATCTTCGCCGTGAGCACGCGATCCTCCTTCACGCGATCGCAGAGCGGGCGCGCACGCCAGGCATAGTACCCGGCCTTCGACACCTCCAGCACCCGACACATCGTGATGATGTGGAAGATGCGGGCGTGCGATTGGATGAACGCAAACCTCATCGTCCGTCCCTAGCGAAGAAGGCCGTCGCTTTTTTTAGGATCTCTCGCTCCTCGCGCAGCCGCTCGTTCTCGCGGCGCAGGCGGCGATTCTCTTCCTGGACGCTCAGCATCGTTTCCGGAGGCCCAATCTCACCCCGGGCTTGGGCCTCCCGGCGCCAGTTGCGCAGTGTTTCCAGGTGGACGCCCAGCTCGCGTGCTATCTGCGCGAGCGACTTCCCACCGGTCTCCACGAGCCGCAACGCCTCCTGGCGAAACTCCGCGCTATACGCCTTCGATCCTCGTTTCTTCACTCAACACCTCCTTCCCGGAATCTCGATCCGGGCTTTGGAGGTGTCCACTAAACCGGGGGAACTTCAGTCGACACTCAGTGGGGTCGGGCAACAATTATCCGGCAGCTCCGACCGGCGCGGGCTTGTTTGTGTTGTGTGCCGACCGAATCCGCCAGCCTTGCGACGTCCGCAGGACCACCCAACTAAAAACACCGCCTCGCGGCTGCCGCGCCGTATCGTCCGCATTCCGGTCCCCGCGGATGTTCCAGCGCACGTGCACGAGGGCCATGTCGCGCGTGGGGAACTGCACGGCGACCTCGTCAACGGCCAACATGCTCTCCCGAAATTGCCCTGCGTGTAGCCGTGTGTGCTCGGCTTCGATCTGCTCGCGCCCCTTCCAATGGGTCGCCGCCACGTTCATGAAATCGGCATCGTTCGTGAAGAGTGCGGCGAAGCGCCGCATGTCGTGCGCATTCCATGACTCTGCCATCTCGCGGGCGACCGCACGGAGCGCCTCCGTGTCGCTCCCGCCCGGCGTGGCCACTTGAAGCGACGCACAGCTGGTCGCCACCGTGAGCAGAGTTCCTAGGAGGCACGTGTGGGCGCGCATTCGAATCTCCACAGTTGTCATAGCCGTCGGGCTAACGCCTCGGATTTCTGCCGCGCGCCCGTCCAAGCGCACAAAAGACATGTCGAATCCGCATCTCATGAAGGCGCGGGTACTTCAGTTCGAAGCTGCGTGTCGGCAGCAAATCCACGTTAGAATGCGACCGCCGTACGCCTATTCTGACCTGGCGGAACGCCGGCTCGCCAGCTTCGTATGCACGGTTGAATCGCGCTCGACAAACTTGCCGAGAGCCCCATGAACGAATTGATTCGGTCGCCACCCTCTAGCTATTCGGTCGACGAGAAACGTATCTCCCAGCCCGAGTGCTGCTCCAGCAGTCGTGGCAACACCCGGCAAGCCGATCGCGGCGTCAACGCCGACCCCTGTCGCGGTAAAGAGCGCCCACCGAAGCACACGCGCAGGAAGCCGGTCGATCCATGTCTCCTTAGTTACAGCGCGGTAGTACTCCTTTACCAGGTTGCGATCAGGTGCAATACCGTCGAGCCAGGCTCGAAACTTCTTGGCGCGCTCGAGCACCGGTAGAAGATCTTGAAACGAACTCTCACCGGAGTTTACAGCATTTCGAATTGCGCGGCCTTCGTCAAACACGAAATCCTGAAAGGACACAAGCCCACTCGAGTAGCGTGAATCACGAAGCGCGCGACCGATCAATCTTTGGATAAGGGCCGCGTCCATTCCCGTGACGCCTAACTCAGTCTCGTTGATAGCTCCGAGGTTGGCGAGCTCTCTAGCATGGACTAACGCCGCTAGAAGCGTCGCCGGTGTAACTGCCGAGTGCTCGGGCGGAACGATCGTGTGGTATTCAGCATTTACGCGAGTAAAGTCTAAATTGGTCACGGCATGAAAGCGGTCACCGTCCTCGACTAGTTGAAAGTTCCAGCTCGAGTCCGCGGCCATCCGGGGTGCAAGAGTGGCAACTGCGGTTCTGATTCCTTCGCGCACCCATGCATCGTTCCGAAAGTCACTCCTGAAGGATTCGGCGAGTGGCTCCGGAA
>DATKCJ010000342.1:0-6666 GCA_035513275.1 Opitutaceae bacterium | reverse complement strand
AAGCAGCGCGTGGCTCTCGCTCGCGCGCTTGCTCCCAACCCGCGCGTGCTGCTCATGGACGAGCCGTTCGCCGCGCTCGACGCACTCACGCGCGAACAACTCTATGGCGACCTTCAGCGCATCTGGCAGGAGCGGCGCAAGACGATCGTCTTCGTGACGCACAACGTCCGGGAGGCCGCGTGCCTCGGCGATCGTGTGCTGATCTTCTCGGCGAATCCCGGACAGATCCGCGAGGAGTTCAAAATCAATCTGCCGCGGCCCCGCGACATCAACTCGGTTGAACTCGCCGGTTACACGACAGCGATCACCCGCGCACTCAAGGGCCACATCTCAACCGCGGAGGTCGCACAATGAAACGCGCCATCGCCGCTGCAATCTTCTTCGGCCTCTTGCTCGGCACCTGGCAGGTGCTCGTGTCGTTGAAGGTTTGGTCGCCGGTGCTTGTTCCTTCGCCGCTCTCGGTCGCGACTTACCTGAAGGAGGCAACTCTCGATGGCAC
Organism: Opitutaceae bacterium; assembly: GCA_035513275.1. Classification (GTDB taxonomy): domain Bacteria; phylum Verrucomicrobiota; class Verrucomicrobiia; order Opitutales; family Opitutaceae; genus DATKCJ01. The sequence continues at coordinate 6,167 of DATKCJ010000342.1, read as the reverse complement.
GCTTGCCGCGAGCAGCCTCGTCACGATGAAGCGGTTGCTCGCGGGCTACTTGCTCGGGCTCGCGGCCGGGATTCCTCTCGGCTTGTTCACCGCGCGAGTCCAGTGGATGCGCGACACAGTGGGCGTTCTCGCGCTTGGCCTTCAGGGCCTGCCGAGCGTCTGCTGGGTGCCGCTCGCGCTGCTGTGGTTCGGGCAGACTGAGTCGGCGATGCTCTTCGTCGTCATCATGGGCACGCTCTGGTCAGTCATTCTTGCGACCGAGACCGGTGTTCGCAACGTGAGCCCGATCTATGTCCGCGCCGCGCGAACGATGGGTTCAAGATGGGCGCACATGTGGCTGCGCGTGATCGTGCCGGCGTCGCTTCCGTTCATCGTGGGCGGCATGAAGCAGGGTTGGGCATTCGCCTGGCGCTCGCTCATGGCCGCGGAAATTTATGTCACGATCCTCACCGGCTTCGGCCTCGGTCACTTGCTGCACTACGGCCGCGAACTCCACGCGATGGAGCAGGTAATAGGCATCATGCTCATGATCGTGCTCATCGGCCTCCTCGCGGACAAGGTCCTGTTCTCCCCGTGGGAGAAGTTCATGCACCGCCGCTGGGGCACGAGCGGATAGGAGTTTGTCGGTTCTGGTCGCACCCACGGGCGGCGTGTCCTAAGCCGACACTCTGTGCCGGAGTGAATTCACTTCACCGGAATGGGTGTAGCGCCGCTCTGGCACGGAAGTTCGGCAAAAAGCGCAGTGCAACATCTCAATAGCTGGTGAGACATGGGCGTCGACTTGCGCTAGAATCACGGCCTTACTACATCCGCTTCCACGGCATGGCTTGTGGACTAACCAAAGATGGGAACAACCGCGGGACGGATGAAGCACTATCGATGCACTTGACAATGAAGAGACTGATGGCCTGCGCGCTTTTTGTCCTCGCAACAAGTGGCATGCTGACGGGCGCGACATTTGCCGCGCTGAACAAATTCGGCCAGCCGACAGGCCCACGCGGGCTGGAGTCATATGTCTTCAGCACATCGTCGCCGGAGATGATATCCCTCATCAGGGAACGGATCGCCAACAACGAGACGATAACGCCCGTTGTCCGAATCGCGCCAGGAGCGGATGGCATCAACCGAAACCACCTTGCAAGTGGCATTCCGTTTTGGAGCTGGCATGTCGCCGAGCTCGAAGGCCTTTGGTCACCCGAGTTCACGTCCCCTGCAGTATTCTACCCTGAGCCACCTTTGAGCGAACTCGAAGCGGATGTGGAGGGATTCATCGCCAACAATGGTGACGTGATCCGGATTCGGTTTCTCTCGAGAATCGTTGAGATCGATCCGGAAGACCCGGGTCATCTCTTCAATGTGTCGAGTCGCGGCGTGCTCGGGTCCGGAGACCGCGTGTTGATCACCGGATTCATCGTTCAAGGGACGACTCCTCGACTTGTGCTTGTGCGGGCTTTGGGCCCGAAACTCGTAGACTACGACATAACTGGCGCTGCGGAGAACCCAGCGTTGATCCTCTTTCGGGGGCAGACCGCGATCGCTGGAAGTAGCGACTGGGAGACTTCGCCCGGCCGGGAATTGATTCCACCCGGTCTCGAGCCGCTGGATCCCAAGGATGCTGCGATCGTGGTGATACTCGAACCGGGCGCCTACACGGTTCACGCTTCCTCGCCGGACGAGGGTATCGGCTTGGTCGACGTCTTCGATCTCACTGCCATGCGCTAGCAATTTGTCGGGTGTGCCCGCTGCCACGGTCAAGCTGTCCTTCGCTTCGCCCCGCGGGCGAAAAACTTCTCACGACAAATTCCTCCGACAAACTCCTAGAGGAACGCCAGCAATGCCGACGGAGTAAGCCCGAGTGCGATTGTCGCGGCTGCGAGGCCGACGAGCGTCAGCACTGCCGCGGGCGAAACCGGCACGGGTGCCTGCGCTTCCGGCGCCTCGACGACGAGCGCGTGCTTCAAGACGATCAGATAGTAGTAGAGCGACACGGCGCTCATCACGATCGCCAGAACCATGAGCCAGAAGAGTGGCGTGCCCGGATCCGCGGAAAAGATTCCTGCGAAGATGAAAAACTTTCCGAAGAAGCCAGCGAGCGGCGGAATCCCGGCGAGCGAGAGGATGAAGATGCTAAGGCAAGCAGCGAGCACCGGCGAACGACGCCACAGCCCGGCGAGGTCGGTGATGCGCGGCCCGACTCCCGACGCCTCTAGCGCTGCGACAACTCCAAACGCACCGACCGTCGAGATCGCGTAAGTGATCACGTAGTAGAGCAGTGGTCGCGTTCCGGCGGTGCCTCCGATCATCACGCCGAGCAGCATGATGCCGGCGTGTGCGATCGCCGAGTAGGCGAGCAGGCGGCGCGGGTTGCCCTGCACGATCGCGGCGAAGTTTCCGAGGAGCAGCGAGGCCGCGGCGAGAAGCCCGAGGATCACGAACCAGCCCGGCGGACCGCTGAAGTCCCAGATCGTGCCGACGCCGGGCACGAGCCCCGACCAGAACAGGCGGAAGAACAGCGCCACGCCCGCGATCTTCGAGGCCGATGCGATGAAGGCCGCGGAAGCGACGGGCGCGCCTTGATAGGCGTCCGGCGCCCAAAGGTGGAACGGCGCGGCGGCGATCTTGAAGCCGAAGCCGACGACGACCATCACGAGAGCCACCGCGAGCAACGGGCTGAATCCCATGCCCGAAAGCACGGCCGAGATTTCTGGAAGATAGAGCGATCCCGAGAGCCCGTAGATGAGGCTGAAGCCGAAGAGCAGGCACGCCGCGGACACACCGCCGAAGAGGAAATATTTCAACCCCGCCTCGGCCGAGTCGGGGCTGCGCTTGTCGAAGCCCGTGAGGATGTAGAGGCCGAGGCTCGCCAGCTCGAGCGCGACAAACGCGATCAGCAAATTCGTGGACGCCGCCATGAGCGACATGCCGGTCGCGGAGAGCAGAACAACCGCAAGGAATTCGGCAGGCTGGCCGGGCATCCGGCCGCCTGTGGAGATCAGAATCGTCGCGGCGGTGAGCACGAGAATCGCGACGCGCGCGCCGTTCGCCAGCGGATCGAAGAGCAGCACCTGACCGACCATCGGGTGCAGCAGCGGGCCCGCGACGATCGTGTAGATTCCCGCGCCGCAGGCGACCACGGCGATGACTGCGCCGAGACGCAACCGGAACGCAGCTGGCGCATCTCGCAGGAGGCCAATGTCGATGCCGAGAATCGCCAGCGCGGCGATCAACAGGATCGCCTCGGGCAAAAGGGCAGGGAACCATTCGGCGAAGGTCATTGCACACCTCCTGCAAACATCCGCGCCATGAGCGGGTCGTTCAGCGCCGGGACGATCATGTCGAGCAGCAGGTCGGGATGGAGTCCGACAACAACCGTCGCCGCGATCAGGAGCCCCGCGCCGCATTTCTCGGCGAGCGTGATGGGTTCAAACGGATGCGCCGGCGCGGCTGTCAGGCCGCCCGAGTAGAATGTCACGTGCACGGCCCGTAGCGTGAAAGCGGCGGCCAGCACGATTCCCGCGGCTGCAGCGAGGACGAGCAGAGGTTGCGTGCCCCACGCGCCCGCGAGGATGGAGAGTTCGGCGGGGAAGCCGCTGAAGCCCGGCATGCCCATCGACGCGATTCCTGCGATGACGAATGTCACCGCCGCGAATGGCAGCGCGCGATTCAGTCCCATCGCCGGGAGTGCCGAGAGTTCGCGCGTGTGCGTGCGATCGTAGACCATCCGGCCGACGACGGCGAAGAGCAGTCCCGCGATGACGCCGTGCGAGAACATCTGGAGCACGCTCCCCGCTACCGCGCGCGGCGTCGCCGCGGCGATGCCGAGCATCACGAAGCCCATGTGGCTCACGCTCGAGTAGCCGATGACGAACTTCAGATCCTTCTGCACGAGTGCGACGAAACCCGCGTAGAGGATTCCGATCACCGCGAGGCCCGCGAGGATGCCCGACCACCATTGGAAGCCTTCGGGAAAAATCGGAATCGCGACGCGGAGCACACCGTAGGCGCCGAGTTTCATCACGACACCTGCGAGCAGCATCGACGCGGCGGTCGGCGCGGCGACGTGGCCCGTGGGCGCCCACGTGTGGAACGGCCACAGACCCGCAAGCACGGCAAAGCCGAATGCCACGAGCGGAAACGCCCAGAGCTGGAAGGGACGCGCAAACGTTGCACCGGCGAGTTCGTGCAGTCCAAACCCGACGCCGCCTGCGGCCGCGTAGGCTGCGAGGATGCCAATGAAGACGAACGCGCTTCCGACAAACGAGTAGAGCGCGAGTTTCATCGCGCCGTATTCGCGGTTCGTCGAACCCCACAGCGCGATGAGGAAATACTTCGGCACGATCGCGATCTCGTAGAACGCGAAGAGCAGCAGCACGTCGGCGCTCAGAAACACGCCATAGACGCCGCCGATGAGCGCGAGGTAGAGCGCGAAGAACTCGCGCGGGCGCTTCTCGATGTTCCACGAGAAAAGTATGCCCGCGGTCGCCGCGAGTCCTGTGAGAATCGTAAGCACCGCCGTGATGCCGTCGGCCGCCAGGTGGAACGACGCGCCCACTTGAGGAAGCCACGGCACATGGACGAGCGTGTTGAACCCGTAGTTCTGGAGATGCATGGTGCCGCAGATCGCGGCGCCGAGGCCAGCGATCGCGGCGAGCAGTGCCACGAGACGCGCAGCGCGCGCGGCATTGCGTGGCAACAACAGAAGCAACCCAGCGGCGGCAAACGAGATCGCGATGGTCCAGGGAAGCGCGTTCATGGCGTGGCGATCCAGAGACCGAGTTGGCGCGCGACAGGATTGGCGAACGCCATCGCGAGTTGCGGCATGAGTCCGAGGAGGAACATCAGGAGAATCAAGGGAGCGACGGTGAGCGTTTCACGACCCGTGAGGTCGGCAAATGCAGGTGCGTTTTCGCGCCGCGGACCGTGGAAGACCTTCAAGTAGAATGTGAGTAGGAAGACCGCTGTTGCGAGGAGTCCAAGGCACGCGACCGCCGCGGCCCAAGGCACGAGTCCGAAGACGCCGCGGAAGATGAGGAACTCGCCGACGAAGCCGTTGAGTCCCGGCAGGCCGAGTGACGAGAAGAGTGCGATGCCCGTGACTCCCGCGAAGACTGGCGCGGCAGTGCGCACGCCGCCGAAGTCGTCGATTCCGCGCAGCCCGCCTGAGCGGTTCTCGAGCACGCCGATCATGAGGAAGAGCGCAGCGGCGGAAATGCCGTGGTTGATCATCTGCAGGATCGCGCCGCCGAGCGCCGCGTCGATCGCGTCGCGGTTGAGTCCGTTGCTCGATGCCACGGCGAAGAGCGCGAGAAGGCAGTAGCTGAGATGGTTGACCGAGGAATAGGCCATCATCCGCTTCAAGTCGCGCTGCGCGAGCGCGGCGAATGCTCCGGCCACGATTCCGGCGAGCGCGAGCGTGATGAGGATCGGCGCGGCGGCCTGGATCTCGGCGGGGAAGAGCGGCCAGAGGATCCGCAGGAAACCGTAGACGCCCATCTTCGACATCACGGCGGTCAGGAAAATCGTCACAGGCGTCGGCGCCTCGGCGTAGGCGTCGGGGAGCCAAGTGTGGAAAGGAAACAACGGCACCTTCACCGCGAGACCCAGCAGCACGCCGACAAACACCGCCGCTGTGAAGAAGCGCGGACTCACCGGCGAACCGGCTGCGAATGTCGCGAGTTGCGACGCAAGTTCGCCTGTGCCGCCCATCCGGCCGAGCGCAACGAAATCGAAGGTTCCCGTCGCCGCGTAGAGCGCCGCGAAGCCCGCGAGCATGAACGCGCTGCCCGCCATCGTGAACACGAAGAACTTCACCGCCGCGCGGCCCGCTGCCGGACCGCCCCATGACTTGATGAGGAAGAACGCCGGCACGAGGCTCAGTTCCCAGAAGATGAACCAGAGGAAGAAATCCAGCGCGAGGAAGACGCCGAGCGCGCTGCCTTGTAGGAAGAGCACGAGAGCGAGATAGCGGGCCTGGTTGCGCGTCTCGTTCCACGAAGCGAGGACGACGATCGGCGTCACGACTCCCGTGAGCAGGACGAGCAGGAGGCTCATGCCGTCGATGCCCATCGAGTAGTTCACGCCGAGCGCCTCAATCCACGGGCGTTGCTCGATCCAGGCGAATCCGCCGTGCGGAAACGTGACCTTGAACGCAAAGGGAACCGCGATCG
>DATKCJ010000341.1:0-2688 GCA_035513275.1 Opitutaceae bacterium | reverse complement strand
CTTGAGGCCATGGCTCGTGAGGGTCTTCAGCACCGACTTGAGGTCGGACTCACGCACTTGGATCACCGCGCCGAGTTCTTCGGAGAACAGCTGGGCGAGGAGTTCTGAGGTTTCGTCTCTTGCGGGTCGGGGTTTCGCGTCCTCCGTAGCTCGCAGAGCGGAGGAGGAATCCCCGACAGCAGCGCTCGAGTCGGGCGTAAAGCCCGACCCCCAGACTGCAGAAACATCGAGATCGACGCCCGTGTTTCCTGCGAAGGCCATCTCGACGACGGTGGCAAACAGCCCACCGTCAGAGCGGTCGTGGTAGGCGAGGATCTTGCCGTCGTGACCGAGTTCCTGGATGGCGTTCCAAAATTCGACGAGGTCCTTCGGGTCGTCGACGTCGGCAGTCGCGTCGCCCGTCTGCGAGACGACTTGCGCGAGGATCGATCCACCGAGCCGGTTCTTGCCTCGGCCGAGGTCGATCAGCAGCAGGACGGTGCTTCCAATCAGTTCCGAACCCAGATTTCTAGTCACTGAGGACTCAGAGGCGGAAGGAGGAAGTGAGAGTCCAGACTTGGTCTCACTGTCCTCTGTGTTCCTCTCTGTGCTCTCTGTGACCTGATCGTATCTGAGCTGCGGCGTGAGCGTGCGACGGACGTCGGTCACTGGTGCGAACGCCGTGACGATGAGCGACACGGGCGCGGTGACCCGCTTCTCCTCGCCGTCGTGGCGCCACGCGGTGCTCATGCTCATCGAGTCTTTGCCGACGGGAATCGTGATTCCGAGCGCGGGACAAAGCTCCATGCCCACGGCGCGCACGGCGGCGTAGAGATCAGCGCCGTCTCCCTCGACCGCCGGCGCGGCCATCCAGTTTGCGGAGAGATTCACTCGGCCTAGGTCGCCGATCTGCGCTGCGGCGATGTTGGTGATCGCTTCGCCGACTGCGAGACGCGCGGATGCGGCGGCGTTGTTCACGGCCGCGGGAGTGCGTTCACCCATCGCCATCGCTTCGCCGGTGAACACATCGAACGCGGTGGCTGTGACTCCGCAATCCGCCACGGGCACCTGCCACGGGCCGACCATCTGGTCGCGGCACACGAGCCCGGTGACGGTGCGGTCGCCGATCGAGATGAGAAACGTCTTGTCGGCGACGGCAGGGTGGGCGAGCACGCGGCGCGCGGCCTCGGCAAGAGTGATGTTTGACAGGTCGAGCGGCTCGAGCGGACGGCCGAGCGTGGGCTCGCGGCGGTGCATGCGCGGCGGTTTGCCCAGCAGCAGGTTCAGCGGCATGTCGATCGGCTTGTTGCCGAAGTGCGGATCGTCGAGCACGACGCGGCGCTCCTCGGTGGCCTCGCCGACGACTGCGAACGGGCAGCGCTCGCGTGCACAGAGTGTCTCGAAATCCGCCATGCGCGACGCGGGGATCGCAAGCACGTAGCGCTCCTGCGATTCGTTGCACCAGAGCTCGAGCGGGCTCATGCCCGGCTCGTCGCTCGGAATGGCGCGCAAATCGAATTGGCCGCCGCGACCGCCGTCGTTCACGAGTTCGGGCAGCGCGTTGGAGATGCCGCCCGCGCCGACGTCGTGGATGAACGAGATCGGGTTTGCATCGCCGAGTTCCCAACAGCGATCGATCACTTCTTGGCAGCGGCGCTGCATCTCGGCGTTGTCGCGTTGCACACTCGCGAAATCGAGATCCTCGCTTCCGGCGCCGCCGGCTTTAGAACTCGCCGCGCCACCTCCGAGTCCGATGAGCATCGCGGGTCCGCCGAGGACAACGAGTTTGTCGCCAGGGTTGATGTCGCCCTTCTCGACGTGGTCCGCGCGGATGTTGCCGACCCCGCCGGCGACCATGATGGGCTTGTGGTAGCCGCGAAGTTCCGTGGATGGGGTCTCGGGTCTGGGGTCTCGGGTCTGTGGCTCGCTGATCTTCGATTTTGGATTTTCGATTTTCGATTCGGCGGAGGAAGAATCCGGAGGCGCGTCGGCAAGTGACGGCCCCACAGCGGCCGGAACGGCCGCTTCGTAGGTGCGGAAGTATCCATTGATCGCCGGGCGGCCGAATTCGTTGTTGAACGCCGCGCCGCCGAGGGGACCGTCGATCATGATGTCGAGCGCGCTCACGATGCGGCCGGGCTTGCCGTTGTCTTTTTCCCAAGGTTGCACGGCGCCGGGGAGCCGGAGATTTGAAACGGTGAAACCAGTGAGCCCCGCCTTCGGCTTCGAGCCGCGGCCGGTTGCTCCCTCGTCGCGAATCTCGCCGCCGGAGCCGGTGGCGGCTCCGGGGTAGGGTGAGATGGCGGTGGGATGGTTGTGCGTCTCGACCTTGCAGAGCAGGTGGATGTCTTCGACGTGCGCGGCGTATTCGCCGGTCGCAGGATCGGGGAAGAAGCGCCCGCCGCGGCTGCCCTCGATCACGGCGGCGTTGTCCTTGTAGGCGGAGAGGATGCCCTCGCTGTGCAGCGCGTGCGTGTTCTTGATCATCTGGAACAGCGACCGGTCCTGCTTGCGACCGTCGATGTCCCAGGTGGCGTTGAAGATCTTGTGGCGGCAGTGCTCGGAATTTGCCTGCGCGAACATCATCAGCTCGACGTCGCTCGGGTCGCGGCCGAGCGACTTGAACGCGTCGACGAGGTAGTCGATTTCATCGGGCGCGAGCGCAAGGCCGAGCGCGACGTCGGCCTCGACGAGTGCGGCGCGTCCGCC
>DATKCJ010000340.1:0-14951 GCA_035513275.1 Opitutaceae bacterium | reverse complement strand
CAGACCAAACCGTCGGGATCAAAGCCCAACCCGCACTCGGAGGCGCGTTGGGGATCCCGCGACCGCGGGACGTCCTTACCTCGGAGACCTCGTCCGAAACCCTTTCGTGTGTTTCGTGTATTTCGTGGTGTCTCCCCTCTGTGTCTCTGTGCCTTTGTGGTTCACGAAGAAATGCCGAGCCGTCGGGCGTAAAGCCCGACCCCAAAAGACGACTGCATCTAGACTGGCGCTAAGTCTCGCCAGCCAGCACCGCCGGTTCCGCGCCGAGGGTGCCCTGCAATTCCTTGAGATACTCCGGCGCCGAAACGTGCGCGAGTTGCTTGCGTGCCGACACGAGCCGGTCCGCGATGCCGAGCCGCTTCGCCTCGCCGGCGTAGTTGGTGCGCTGGAGAAATTTGTCGAGGTAGTCGGCGTGGCGCCGCCAGAGTGCGATGTCGATCGTCTGCTTCGCTTCGAGGCGGGCGAGATACCAGTCGCTCGCCTGGATTGTCGCGGGGTCGAACAGCGCGCGGATCTCGGGATGCGCGAGATCCTTTCCGTCGTAGGCGCCGTCGCGCATGATGTGCAGCAACGCGCGCAGGGGCGGACACGCCTGCTCGATGCTGCCGTCGTTGAAGTAGTGCTCCGCGACCTGCGCCTGGGTGGCGACGATGTTGGCGATGCCGTCGGCGAACTCGTCGGGATCCTGAAGTTCCGGCCGGAGCATCTCCTCGGTGAAGATAACGTGCGGGGGGTTGACCACGCGGCCGCAGTAGCGCGTGACGAAACGCCGCGTGATCCGCCAGCCGAGCCGGCTGGCGAGAACGGGTTTGCCATTGTGCTCGAAATCCTCGCACCGCTCGAGCGAGCCCTCGGCGATGAGCGCCTTCGGATCGCGCTCCTCGACGCCCATGCGGCACCACACCTCGGGCACGAGCAGGCTGATGTCATGATCGACACGCTGCTTCGGCCCTACGACGCCGGCGGACGAGAGGTAGCCCGCGTAGCCCGTGACGACGAACGAGACGAACGCCGCGTTGAGGTCGTAGATCGGCGGCAGCGCGTTGAATGGCGCCTTGGTGAGCGCACCTTCAGAGCCCGCGCCGGTGGTCGACGGCGACTTTCCGGTGAGGCTGCAGATGAACTCCATGAAGAGCTCAGGCAGCTCCATGTGGTGAAGCGGATTGTAGACGGCGAGCGAGCGGATGCCGTGCTTGGAATCGGCGGCGTTGTTGCGGCGGCCGGCGAGCACGGCATTCACCGGTGTGAGCACCGGCTGCGGCATGGGAATCTTGCGCATGAACCGCAGGCCGACCTCGGCGATGTAGCTGTCGCGCGGGTTGCGCAGGTTCGAGCGGATCTGAAGATAGCGCGGGTTCTTCGAGGGCTTGCCGTCGACGATGCGCGGGTGCGCCGACGAAACGAAGTAGTCGGGCGAGCCGTGTTGCGACGCGCGGATTAATTCCTGCAACGGCGCGGTGAACTGGTCGAAGCCGATCGCATCCTCCACGAGCGCGCGCGCCTTCGCATGGTCGAGAGGCTCGTAGTTGGAGAAGAAGGTGTCCGATCGCGAGAAGTCGGTTTCGGTCTGGTGGTCGTAGCCGCGGTGGATCGCGTCGTCGGGCCGCTGGAAGAGGCGGTATTCGCAGTTGTGGACGAACTTCAGCGACGGCTCGACCGAGAATCTGCCGAGGCCGGTCAACCTGTGGCGCGGCACGACGACCGAGGCGGTGATGTCGTCCTCCATCTGTATCTTTAGCGAGGGATGGAAATCCTTCCGCAGGCCGAAGGTGCGCCATGAGCCGTCGGCCCTGAAGCCGACGCGCAGGAAGCTCGACTCGATGCGCTGGCCGTCGAGATGGAGCTCGTTTGCAGGAATGCCGTTGATCACATCGACTGCGAAGTGCGAGCGCCAGTCGTCGCCCCATTCGGGCCGGTGGAAACGCTTCACGACGAGCGCGAGTTCCTTCACGTGCGGCGGGATTGTGGCGAGCCAGGCGTTGAATTCCTCGGAATGTTCGGCGCGCGACGGCGTGAGCAACTGGATCACCGAGCCGAGCGAGCGCTCGGGACTGAGGATCGGCCGCGTCTCGGAGCCGCGGAGCCCGGGCTCGCTGTAATGGTTGCTGTAGTCGTGATCGAGCACGGCGGCGACCGCATCGAGGTCGGCCTCGATGTTTGCGATGTAAACCGGGCCGACGATGATCGCGTCGGACAGGCTCTTCGAAATTTCCGACTTGCCGCCGCCGGAGACCGTGCACGGCTTGTGGCAGAGCGTGCACTCGGCGTGGGTGCCGACGAGGCGCCACGTGCGACTGCCGCGCGGTTTCTCGAGGTGCACCTTGTAGCCCGAGGGCAGCACGTAGGTCTTGTTGATGCGCAGCGGCTGCGTCACCGTGCCGCCTTCGTGCGGCCAGCTCACGGTTGCGTCGGTGAGCTTGAAGTGCGAGTCGGCGGGCACGTAGATCACGTCGGGAAAGTTGCGGTCGATCGCGCAGCCGTCGGGCTGCATCGCTGCGTTGTCGCCGAGCAGGGCGAGCGACTCGGCGAGGGTGCGCGGGTATTTGTGCGTGACGCGTGCGCTGGCGAAGTCCGCCGAGAGATCGTAGCGATTGAAGAGCAGCGCGCCTCCGGCGTGTTCCTCCTCGGCGAGTCCGAAGAGATTTGTCGCGTAGCTGATCTGCGTCTTCACCTCCTTTTTGCAGTAGCCGAAATAGTTGTCGGAGATGACCGTCACAATGACGCCATGGCCGTCGCGACAGGTGGCCTTGAACGCGCCGCCGTCGTTGTAGAGCTCGCCGGGATCGCGCCAGCACATGCCGTCGTGGCGCTGGCGCTCAGAGGCGTCATCCCACGCGGGCAGGCCGAGTTCCTTTTTCGTGAGCTTGTTGAGGTGCGGCGCGAGGACGACGCAGCCCGTGTGGCCGCTCCAGTGCTCGGGATCGAGCGCGGCGTCGTTCTCGGGCAGGCGGGGGTCGCCGGCGTTGCCGAAGATGCTCTCGACGAAATCGAGGTTGCTCACGAGATTGCCCGGCGCGAAGAAGCGGATCTCCATGCTCTTCTCCGCGGTGAACCCGGGCACGGCGGGGCAGATAACGGGTCGCAGCAGCAGGGAGACGAGGCACTCGCCGGGCTCGGCCTGGGTCGAGAGATAGGGGAGCTGCTTGAGTTTCGCCGGCGGATTCAGGGCGTGCGCGAGCAGGCGGGCGAAGACATCGCGCGGGACAGTCTTCTTGTCGTCCGGCACGGGCAGGCCGCCGTCGGCCACGTGAAAGATGCCCTTGGTGGTGCGGCGATCGCTGGCGGGGTTGTGCAGCACGCCCTGCCGCACGCGGTAGGAGGTGATGATGTCGGACTTGAAGATGTCGCGATCCGGCGGCAGCGAGAGCGTGCGCGCGATTCCGTAGCGATCGAGGACGAACGTGGTGGCCGGCAGACGCGGGGCGTTTTCGCCGAGAGTGGCGTTGAGATAATCCTGGATGCGCTGGTCAACAGGACAGAGATGTTGCGAGAGCAGGCGGTCCTTCTCGCGACTCAACGCGACCAGGCCGCTGGTGAGATCGTCGAGCATCGCGGCGCCATGCTCGACCGGGAACGTCGGGCAGTTCAGGTAGCGAAGGCGCAGGTTGATGTAGAGAAGGAGTTGCTGCCGCTCCTCAGGAGTCGGCACGGAGGCGAGGCCGATGCGGCTCAGTTCAGTAGAGTGGGTCGAGCGGTTCATTTTGGTCGGCATCGTTCTGGAAGCTGGATCGAGGCGCCGGCGCGCGGGCGCGGCAGAGTGCTCGGAGTCGGGAGAAGCGCCCTTGGATCACCGTCGGGCGGCAACCCGGTGGAAGCGTTTCATCCCGCAAATGAGACTTGTGACGAGGCAGCAGAACAGGCGCATGCTGGGCAAGCCCCGATTCGAGGGATGGGGCGATTGTCGGCGGGTTTGCGAGGCTGTGTGTGGAGTAGCGCAGGCTTCCAGCTTGCTTCCGAGAAGATGCCGGCGTTCCCGTCGGCATCCGGTTTCTTTGCGCCGCAGGCGCCTTGGAGTGCGCCAGTCCTCTGGCGCTTTCGTGCCCGATAGCGCTTCGAACTTGGAATGCAGGGCCGGCGCTCCCGCCGTGCCACGGCCGTGCGGGTGCCATGAACGGCACTTGAATCGCGGGACGTCTCCGCGATTATGACACGCTGTCGGCTTGCCTGCCTGTTGCGGGCTTGCCGCGATCGAACCTTATGGCCCGCTCCACAAAGACCGCCGAAGGCATCACCTTCGACCTCGAGCTTCCCGACTTGAAGCTCGAGCGAGGCGGCGTCGTGCGCTCGCACCGCGCGCGCGGTTGGTGGCTCGGTCCGGCGGGCGACACGCCGTCGACACCGAAAAGCGGCGTGCCGACCGTGTTGCTCGTACACGCGCTCACTGGCAGCGCCATCGCCGGCGGCAAGGACGGCTGGTGGGAACCTGTCATCGGCGCGGGCCGCGCGCTCGACCCGGCGAAGGTCCGCATAATCTGTCTCAACAATCTCGGCTCGTGCTACGGCAGCAGCGGCCCGGGGGACGCGGGCTTTCCGGAAGATCGCGACACGGCCGTCACCACGGTCGACGCGGCTCGCGCGCAGATTCAGGCGCTCGACAAGCTTGGCATCGGCAACATCCAGCTCGCGACAGGCGGCTCACTTGGCGGCATGATCGTTCTCGCGCTCGGCGCGCTCGCGCCGCAGCGCTTCGAGCGGCTCATGCCGGTGGCATGCACCGCGGCTTCGAGCTCGTGGGTCATCGGTTGGAACCACGTCGCGCGTGAAGTGCTCCGTCTCGACCCCGGCTATCCCGACAAGGTGACGCGCGGTCTCGAGATCGCGCGCCAGATTGCGATGCTCACCTACCGCGCCGAGCCGGGCCTCGACGTGCGCCAGCACCGGCAGCTCCCGCCTGAGCCGGGTTTCGAGGGCTACCGGATCCACAGTTACCTCACACACCAGGGCGAGTTGCTGCGCGGCCGGTTCAACGCGCGCGCCTACGAGATCCTCCTCGGCATGATGGACAGCCACGACCTGCTACGCCCGTTTCCCGGCGAGTCGGTGCCGGCGGTCTCACTCATCCGCGCGGCGACGCTCGTGGTCGACATCGATTCCGACCAGCTTTTCACACCTGCGCAATCCGACGATCTCGCGCGCCGGCTCTCGCGCAACGGCGTGTCGGTGCAGCGCGCCACGATCCAGAGCGCCTACGGGCACGACGCGTTCCTTATCGAGTGGGCGCCGCTTGAACGCTTGCTCCAGAGCGCGCTTGCGCTTCCATCCGGCCGATGAGCACCGAGTGGCAGGTCTATAAATTCGGCGGGTCTTCGCTGGGCGTCGAGGGACGGCTCCAGAAATCCCTCGCGCTGATCGCGTCGGGCCCGCGTCCGCTCGCGGTGGTCGTGTCCGCGCTCGGCGACACGACCGACTGGCTCGTGCTCGCGGCCCGCTCCGCCGAGAATGGTGAACTCGAGAAGTCGACGCGCGAAGTCGAACGCGTGCGCGAGCAGGCCGTGAACGCCGCGAGCCGCGTGCTCGATGACCCGACGTTTGAGGAATTCTCGAAGGAGCTCGACGCGCTGCTCGCGCCCGTCGGCCGCGCGCTGGCCGGCATTGATCTCACTCGCGAGTGTTCGGCTCGCACGCTCGATCAGGTGATCGGAGCAGGCGAGCAGATCTCCGCCGCGCTTGTCGGCGCGGCGCTTCGCGACTCGGGCGTGCTGACGAAGGTGATCGACGCGCGCGAGTTCATCGTGACTGACGCGGGGCACGGCAACGCCGTTGTCGATTGGGATGCCACGCGCACCGCGTTCGGCCCTCGCGCAGTCGATTGGGAATCGACGGTGCCCGTTGTCACAGGATTCATCGGGCGCACAACCGACGGACATCCGACGACGCTCGGTCGAAACGGATCGGATTACACCGCGACGATTGTCGCGCGCCTCCTCGGCGCGGGCACTGTTACGGTGTGGACGGACGTGCTTGGAGTGATGACCGCCGACCCTGCGCTCGTGCATGAGGCGAGTCCAGTCGAGCACCTTTCCTACGACGAAGCGCTTGAGCTCTCGTATTTCGGCACGCGGATGATTCACCCGCGCACGATCATCCCGCTGCGCGAGTCCGGCGGTGTGATGTGGATCCGCAGCTCGACCGAACCGTCGTGGAAGGGCACGCGCATCGACGCGCTCGGCAATCCCGATCCGAACCGGCCGACGTGCGTAACCAGCCTGGAGCGGCTGACGATGATCGGGCTCGAGTCGCGGCGCACCGGCATCGGCAGGCCCATCGGCGGTCGGATTGTGACAGCGCTCGAGCTCGACGGCATCCGTGTGTGGATGAGCTCGGAGTCCACACTCGGGCAGACATTCGCGGTGATCGTGCCGTCGCAGGACGCAGAAGAGACGCTGCGCGTGATTCGCGAGACGGTCGCCGCCGAGATCGAGAGCGGTGATCTCGGCTTTGGCACGGTGATGTCGCCCGTTTCACTCGTGACGCTTGTCGCCGAGGCGATGGGCGCGGGGCCGAACGTCGCGGGGCGTTTCTACAGTTCGATCGGCCGCTGCGGCATCAACGTGCACGCGGTGGCGATGGGCGCCACGTCGCGGAGCATTTCGTGCGTCGTCGACGGCGACAAAACCGCGCAGACCGTGCGTGCCGTGCACAGCGCGTTCAACCTCGCGCACACGGAGATGAACATTCTGCTCCTCGGCAAGGGAGTGGTCGGCGGCAGCCTGTTGCGGCAGATCAAGGATCATGGCGACGCGCTCGAGCGCGACCATCAGGTGTCGCTGCGAGTCGTGGGTGTCGGCGGCAGCGCGGGTGCGTTCTACGACTCCGAGGGCATCGATCCTGCGCAGGCGGAGGCGCGTTTGAAGCAGGCGGTCGCGCAAGGCACCGCGGCGCGCGACATTTCGCGACTGCTCGAGCCGTTCTCGCGATTGCCGAATCCCGTGCTCGTCGACTGCACCGGTGCCGACGGCATGGAGGAGATTTACGCCGAGGCGTTCACGCGCGGCGTCAGTGTGGTCGCGTCAAACAAGAAGCCGCTCGCGCTCCCGCTCGCGCGCTACGAGGCGCTGCACAATGCTGCGCGCCGGCACTTCCGGACATTCGCCTACGAAACGACCGTCGGCGCCGCGCTTCCGGTGATCGAGACGCTGAAGAACCTCGTGCGCACGGGCGACAAAGTGCTGCGGATCGAAGGCTCGCTCTCGGGCTCGCTCGGTTTCATCTGCGCGCAGATGGCGCGCGGCATGTCGATTTCGAAGGCAGTGCGCAAGGCGCGCGAGCTCGGCTACACTGAGCCGCACCCGCGCGACGACCTCGCCGGCACCGACGTGGCGCGCAAGGCGCTCATCCTCGCGCGCGAACTCGGCGTGCGAGCAGATCTTGCGGACGTGAAGGTCGAGCCGCTCATCCCCGTCGCTCTCCTCGCAGAGGACGACATCGAGAAATTCCTCGCCGGTATCGACGCGCTCGACGAGAGCTTCGCGAAGCGCGAGGAGGAGTTGCGCGAGAAAGGCCAGACAATGCGCTACCTCGCACGGATCGTTCCTGGCAACGGCGGCATCTCGATCTCGGCCGCGCCATTCGGCGTCGAGGCAGATCACCCCGCGGGATCGCTGAAGGGCGCCGAGGCATTCGTCGCTTTCTACACCGAGCGCTACAGCGAGTATCCGCTCGTCGTGCGCGGCGCGGGCGCGGGCGGCGTCATCACCGCATCCGGCGTGCTCGCCGACATCCTGCTCGTCGCGCAAGGACTGCGTTCGCGGCGATAACTGGACGCCGGAGTTCACGGCTCGGCACGCCCGGTCTCGCATCGCCATGTCGAAAAATCCTCCCGCCCGGCAGCCAGCGGCACCCCGGACAATGTCACCCATTAAGTGACATTGCCTCCACGCGAAAACACGAGCGTTGCCGGTTCGGGAGTTCTCGAGCCCAGGGCGCCTAATGAACGTTACCTATTAGGTGACATTGGATGTGGGCGATCTGGGCTGTGAACTCCCGATGGCTCCCATACAGGGCGGCAGTGGGCTTTTGGCAGATGTCACCTATTAGGTGACATTGGCTGTGGGCGCGATCTGGGCTGTGGCCTATCGATCGCTCACACACCGGGGCGGCCGCGGGCTCTTGGTGAATGTCACCTATTGAGTGACATTGTCGCAACTGGCATGTGCGTGCGCGCCGCTTGGCGGTGAGGTGTGCTTTGCAGTCAACCTGGCGGTGTTGCGGTGCGCAGCGTTGCGGCGATGTTGAGCAGTCCGGTTCGCACGGCGCCGCCGTCGGAGCCCAGTGCGACAAAAGTGAATCCGAGGTCACGCGACGCGGCGACGAGCGCGGGGTTGTGCACGAGGATGCCCGCGGCTTTGCCGGCTGAATTCGAGGCGGCGACGACGCGGCGCTGCGCGGTCATGTAGTCGGGGTGCTCGTACTGCTCTGGGATGCCCATGTTGTAGGTGAGGTCGGTTGGGCCGACGAAGAGCACGTCGACTCCATCGACGGCGGCGATCGCCTCGACGTTCGCGACGCCGGCGGGCGTCTCGATCTGCGCGACGAGCACGAGGCGCTCGTTCGCGTGGTTGAAGTAGTCGTCGAAATCCGCCCCGTAGGCTGCGCCGCGGTGAAATCGCGCGACGCCGCGAATGCCGGCGGGCGGGTAGCGCATCGCGGTGACGGCGGTCCGCGCGTCGTCTGCCGAGTTCACGAACGGCACCATCACGCCGTGCGCGCCGGCGTCGAGCACGCGCTTGAAACGCCATGCCTCGTTGGCCGGGATGCGGACGATCGGCGCAGCGGGTGCGCCGCCGACCGCGCGGAGTTGGTTGAACATCGTGTCCTCGCCGCCTGCGCCATGCTCGTGGTCGATGAGGATCCAGTCGAAGCCGGCGTGCGCGGCGATCTCGGCGGTGACGGGTGAACCGAGGTTGATGAACGTGCCGGTGAGCCATTCGCGGGCCAGGACGCGTTTCTTGAAAGTCGGCGAGGGGTTCATGATTCGTCGTAGAAACGGAAGATGACCTGCGTGCCGCAATCCTCCCAGCCCTTTGCCGCGACGCGATCGTAGAGCTGCTTCGCGAGCGCGAGGCCGGGGAGCTCGAGCTTCAACTCGGCCGCGGAGTCGAGCGCGATGCGCATGTCCTTGAGGAAGTGCTTCACGTAGAAACCGGGCGCAAAATTCCCCGCGAGTGCGCGCGGTGCGAGATTCACCAGCGACCAGCTCGTGGCCGCGCCGGCGCCGATGCTCTCGAGCACGCGGGCGGGATCGAGGCCGGCGCGCTTCGCATAGACGAGTGCCTCGGCCCACGAGAGCATCGCGGCGGCGATGGTGATCTGGTTCGCCATCTTCGTGTGCTGGCCCGCGCCCGCCGGCCCTTGGAGAATGATGTTCTTGCCCATGGCTTCGAGAAGAGGACGCGACTTCGCGAACGCCGCCTCGTCGCCGCCAACCATGATGACGAGCCGTGCCTCGCGCGCGCCGATGTCGCCACCCGAGACCGGCGCGTCGAGCGCCGCGCAACCGCGCGCGGCCGCGGCGTCGGCTATTCGTCGCGCGAGCGCCGGGCTCGAAGTCGTCATGTCGATGAGCACCGCACCGGGCCGCGCGTTCGCGACGATGCCGTCCGCGCCGAGATAGATTTGTTCCACGTCGGCAGGGAAGCCGACGATCGTGATCACGAAGTCCGCCGCGGCCGCCGCGGAGCCCGCGGTGTCGTGCCACTTTGCGCCTTGCTCGATGAGTGCGGCAGCTTTCTCGCGCGAGCGGTTGTGCACGTGAAGCGTATGGCCCGCCTTGAGGAGGTGGCCCGCCATGCTGCGGCCCATCACGCCGGTGCCGATGAATGCGATCGTGTGCTGTGGCATGCGAAGAAATTGCACGCCGCACGGCCCGGATTGGCGAACCCAATCCTCGTCCCCCGTCATGCGAGCGCGCTGAGCACCGACATTGGGGCCGCGGACTCCATCGACGCGAAGATCACCTGCAGTCCGCCGCTGAGACCGTCGGGCAGCGGCACCGGAATCGTGAGTGCAGGCAGACCGGCGAGGCTCGCGGGGGTGTTGAGCCGCAGGATGCGCGTGCGATTGGCGTCGTCGCTTTGCGCCTTCGTGAGCGCGGGCATCGGGCTCACGGGCAACACGATGAAGCCGGCCCCGGCGATCGCGTCGCGCAACAACGCACCGACGGCGGACATCGTCGCGCGTGCAGCGGCCTCGTCACTGTCTGTGAATTCCATCGCGCGCTTGAGACGCGCGTGCACGACTGGATCGTATTCGGTGGAGTGCTGTTCGAGAAACGGTCGGTGCACAGCGAGCGCCTCGCGCGCGACGATCACGGTGTATGCCGCCAGCGAGCGCTCGACTGCTTCGCGCACGAGTCGCAGGACGCGCGGGCTTGCGGGTCGCGCGATGCCGCTCGCCGCCGTCGCGAGTGCGGCGTCCATATCCGGTTCGTTCTCGCCGAGGTCGGCGAGCGAGATCCATGCGCCTTCGCGAACCGGCGTTGCGGGTGCCTCGCCGAGGATGAGTGCGATCGTTTCCGCCATGTCGGCCGCGTTCGCGGTGAACCAACCGGCGGAGTCGAAGCTGCGCGCTAGCGGAAAGACGTCGGTGATAGACCAATGTGCCGGCGCGAGCCGCACGCCCCAGAGTCCGCAGAACGAGGCGGGCACGCGCACGGAGCAACCCGTGTCGGTGCCGAGAGCGAGCGGCGCGATGCCAGCCTGCGCGCCCCACGCGGAGCCGCTGCTGGATCCGCCGGTGAGCCGATCGGGGTGGGGGAGTTGGAAACAGTCACCGCTGTGTGCGTTCTCGCCGGTGGCGCCGTAGGCGAATTCGTTGAGCTGGGTCTTCGCGATCGGCACGGCGCCGAGCTCGCGGAAACTTCGGACGAGCGCGGAGTCTGCCACCGGCACGGGCCGCTCACGCTCGAGAAACGTCGAGCCCGCGCGCGTCGGCACGCCCGCGAGATCGTAGAGATCCTTCACAAGCAGCGGCACGCCGTGAAGAGGCCCCGGCACCGCGGCAGACCACGCGGCCTCCAGATCGGGAGCGACCCAAGCGATTGCGGTCGACCGGACGGCGGAAGGCGTCGCGCTGAGCCTGACCGCAAACTCGGCCGCAGCGGCTCTCTCGCGCGCGAGGTGACGCCAGTAGGACAGGGTGTTTTCGCCGTTGGCCACGGCTCGGATCATCCGGGTTGGGACCGCGGGCCGCAACCTGTGGATTGGTTTTGCAGAATTGTGGTTTCCAAACCCGGGCCGCAGGTCCAGCCTGATGATCCCCCCACATCAGCTCCCGCGTCCGTCCTGCATTGTGGGACGGCGAAGTTCCTTCCGTCTATGAAACTGATGTCACGGTTCTGCATTGCACTGGTTGTCGGCGGCTTGGTTGCACTCCAAGCGGCTGCGAAGATTGACTTGAAAAGAGTCACACCTGTCCCCGAAAACAAGCCGGTCCCGATCGAGGACTACTTCCGTCCGCCGCTCCTGTCGCAACCGCAGATGAATCCGGCGGGCACGCGCATCGCGTCGATCATCACCGCCGCCCAGGACAAACAACAGTTGTTGATCTACGAGATTGACTCGCAGAAGACCGACAACGTCTCCGCGTGGGGAGACAAGGACATCGTCAGTGTGGATTGGCTGAATGACGACCGGGTCATCTTCGTGGTGAGCTCGCAAAAGCTGTTCGGATTGGGCCTTCTCGCCGGCGAATTTGGAAAGCTCAAGAGAAGCTACCCGCTGATCCAGTATTACGGCACACGCGTCGTCGCGATTCCCAGCAGCGACAGGATGCATCCGGTCCTCTGGAACAAGTTTGACTTCGACACGGGTCGCGATCGAGGTGCGGAGATCATCGAGACGGAGGACTATGGAGTGGCGATGCTGGATCTCTTCAAGGCAGATATCACCAGCGAGGAAATCAGGACCGTGCGTGACAACAGCGAGCGGCGGATCAAGAAGTCCTATCCAAAACCGGGCCCCGGAGTCACCTACGGCTATATGGCCGATGCCGAAGGCAGGCTCGAGTTTGCATTCGTGTCGGACAACGCGAACCGATCGTTGATGCAGTTCGACGGCAAGGGCTGGGTACGTTGTCCGGTCGACCTCGAGAAGATCGATGTCGTAACTTATGGGGAGGTGCGGGGCCAGATCGTCGTCTTCGAGCACTCCAAGGACAGAAAGCCCGGCATCCTCCGCTACATGGACGCCGCTTCGGGCACCCCTGGTGACGTGATCTTGCAGGACGAGAGCTACGACTTCAAAGGGTTCCTCGTCCGCCATCCTCTTTCAGGTGGAATTCTTGGCGCCAAATTCGACCGTGATTTCCCGAAGACGATCTGGTTCGACGCAAAGCGCCGCGAGCTGCAGGCCGCGCTGGAGCCTATGTTTCCGGGTGTCATCGTGAACATCGTCGACAGTAACGACGCGGAAACACGGTTCCTGTTCACCACGTATTCAGACCGGCAGCCTGTGATCTACAACTGGGTCGACATGAAAAAAGGCGCCGCGGGCTTGTTCAAGAGTTCGAGACCATGGATCGACCCCAAGCGCATGCGGCCGATGAGTGTGTTCAAGTTCAAGACACGCGATGGCCGCCGGCTCGACGCCTACCTCACGCTTCCGGAAGGTGCGAGCGTGGAGAATCCGGCACCGCTCATCGTACTGTCGCATGGCGGCCCGTGGGCGCGCGATTCGTGGGGCTTCAACGGCGAGGTGCAGTTCCTCGCCAGCAAGGGCTACGCGGTACTCCAGCCGAACTACCGGGCCTCCACGGGATACGACTGGATGTTTTCCGAAGCCGAGCTTTGGGACTTCATGAAAATGCACGAGGACGTCACTGACGCCACGCGCGCGATCATTTCCAAGGGGATGGTCGATCCCGATCGCGTTGCGATCATGGGAGCGTCGTTCGGAGGATACCTCGCGCTGGCGGGCGTCGTAAACGAACCCGAGCTCTACCGCTGCGCCGTCACGAACGCCGGTGTGTTCGACTGGGCCGATCAGGTGATGAGCTATAAGGAAGACCGGTTCGACACACCTTTCTACGCCGGACTTATCCGTTACCTGGGCGACCCGAAGAAAGAGTCCGAGAAGTACCACCGAATCTCGCCGGGCAGGCACACGGACAAGATCCGCGTCCCCGTGTTTGTCGCCGCCGGCAAGGCGGACTTCACCGTTGATTACACTCAATCGACGCGCCTCATCGCGGAGCTCGAGAAGAACAAGGTGCCTCACGAAAAGCTGATCGTGCGCGAGGAGGGCCACGGCATGGGGCACATTGAGAACGAGGTGGAGCTCTATCGCCGGATCGAGAGGTTCCTCGCCACAAACATGGCTCCGCGCAAGGCGCCGTAGCCTCATTTGAAAACAGGAAGGGGCGGCGTTGCGGCCGCCCCTTCAGTGATCAGGTTGCAGGACTATCTGTCGTTCTCTACCTCCGCGCAGCGTGCATTGGCATGCAGCGCGGCAATTGTTGGTCAGCTCGCCGGACCGAACGCGCGGACGTGCTTCACGAGGTCCAGAATCTCCTCGGCAGTGAGCTTGTCCTTGAAGGGGTTTTTCTTCGGCTTGCCGTTCTCGATGATGCCGTTGGAGATGACATCGACGGCGTGCTCATCGGTGAACGCGGCCTGCCCCTCCGCCGTCGTGTAGTCGGCGAGCTTGAGCTTCTTGCCGATGGTCGTCTGCCCTTTGCCGTCGGCGCC
Organism: Opitutaceae bacterium; assembly: GCA_035513275.1. Taxonomy (GTDB): domain Bacteria; phylum Verrucomicrobiota; class Verrucomicrobiia; order Opitutales; family Opitutaceae; genus DATKCJ01. The sequence goes on along the minus strand of DATKCJ010000340.1, from coordinate 1,267 downwards.
GTGGCACTTCGCGCATTGGGACTTGTAGTTCTCTGGTGCGGTGGCCGCGAAGGATGTCGAGGCCGCCAGTGTCAGGATGGCAATGATGACTGCGGGTGTTTTCATGGTCTTTGTCTCGTTTTCTGGCGCCCAAGCGTGGCCGCCAAGGCTTCGACAACTATAACGGCAATCGGTTACGCCGACTAGGCATCCCTTGGCGAGGGCTGCGCGGAAATTATCCCGGGAGGGCGATAAGTGCTTGGTGGTAGCGCGCCCATCTCCGAGGGGCGCGTCCCCTCGCTCCTCTCGGAGAGAGGAGCGCTACCTGTCGGAGAAAAATGGCGGGAAGTCCGGTCACTCCTAAGACGGCCAATGGGTCTGATTGGACGTTGGACTCAAATGCGTTCGACCGCGTTGTCGCCGGGTGGCTGCGCGGCGGCGACCTCCTTGATCTCCTGGATGATCCGGGCGAGATGGCGTTCGGAGAGGTCGGGGTTGGCGCAAACCAAGCGTATCTTCCTGCGGCCACGCACGATGCCGTGGCCGATCTTAAGGCGGCCCTCGCGGTCGAGATTGTCGCAAATGGCCGAACTCGAGCGGCCGCGCACCTCGAAGCAGACGTTGATGAGCAGGGGCTGTTCGGCGAGTTCCAGGCCGGGGTCGGCGGTGATCATGCGCGCGGCGGTCGCGGCGAGTTCCATCTGGCGGTCGACGCGCGCGCGCCAGCCGGAGTCGCCGAGGTGGAGCCAGGCGGCCCAGAGCTTGAGCGCGTCGTTGCGCCGGCCGCAGAGGAGCGAGCGGCGGCCGGGGTTCAGGTGGTCGTCGTCGGCTTGGAAAAGATAGTCGGCGCTTTCGTCGAGGCTACGCGCGAGTTCGCCGCGGCGCGCGACGATGAGCGCCGAGCACTGGAGCGGCAGTCCCATCATCTTGTGCGGGTCCCACGAGAACGAGTCGGCGAGTTCGAGTCCGTCCATCAGTTGCCGGTGCGCCGCGCTGAGCAGCACGGTGCCTCCGAACGCGCCGTCGACATGCAGCCACGCGCCGGCTGCGCGTGCGACGGGCGCGATCGCGCCGATCGGGTCGAAGCTGCCGCGCACCGTTGTGCCGGATGTGGCGACGATCACCGCGGGCGTCATTCCCGCGGCGTGGTCGGCCTCGATCGCGCGGGCGAGCGCGACGGTATCCATACCGCCCGCGTCGTCGGTCGCGATGTCGCGCACGTTGTTGCGGCCGATGCCGAGGATGCCGGCGGAGCGGCGGATGGAATAGTGCGACTCGGCCGACGCGT
>DATKCJ010000339.1:0-6200 GCA_035513275.1 Opitutaceae bacterium | reverse complement strand
CGAACTTGCGACCGTCGATGCTGTAGAAGCTGTTGAGCCCGCCGATCGCGTTGTGCCGCTCGAGGATGACGACGCGTTTGCCGAAATGCGCGAGCCGGATGCCGGCGGCCAGGCCCGACATGCCGGCGCCGATGATGATCGCATCGTAGTGGGAGGAGGCGGTCATTTGACACGTAGGGCAGGTCTACGACCTGCCGACGCGGGTCGACGCGCCCTGCGAAGCCTCGGCGAAGCAGGGAGACCCGCGCTACTCCCTGACGATTGCGGGCTACCAAAGCGTTTTGAGGGCAATGCACTCCAACTCGGAAGATTCTCGGCCCTGTAGTGCCACCTCTGCTGGCTAGCAGAGCTGGCTTTGAGGTAGCGCGCCCATCTCCGAGGGGCGCGTCGTTCGTGCCTCTCGGCCCGTTCGACAAGCTCAGGGCGGGCGAGAGGCACGCTACCTTTCGGAGGAAACTTGCGGTCCATCTCCCATAGCTAGCGGTCGCGACTGCCGCCGCCAGCTTTTCGGTGCAAAACAAAAGGCCCGGCGCGAACGCCGGGCCTGGGGCAAAGGGGTCGCTCGCCGCTCAGGACTTCGCGATCGCGGCGAACTTCGGCTCGAGGTAGTCCGCACAGCTATCGAGCGACGCCAGATGGATGTAGTCGGCCTCGGGCACCTCGATGCCGTGGCGCTTGCGGAGCTCCATGACGATGTCGAGGAAGTCCATGGAGTCCAATTGGAGCTGGTCCCGGAGGCGCACGTCCGGCTTGAGGCTCGAGAGATCCTCGTCCGGGGCGATGTCCGCGATAATTTCGGTGATCAGCTTCTTGATTTCGTCTTTCGTCATGGCTCAAACGTGGCGTTCAGCCTGAAAATCGCTTGATGATCAACGCTGAATTGATTCCGAGCATACCAAAGGAGTTGTTCAGGATAGCGTCAACCCGTTTTACCCGACGCGGTTGGCCCGTAACCAGCGTTGGCAGTGCACATTGCGGGTCCAGGTGGTCGATGTTGATCGTCGGGTGAATTGTGAGGTCGTCGAACGAGCCAAGGTTGCCCGCGAGCTCGAGGCTGCCGGCCGCGCCCATGCAATGGCCGATGAAGCTTTTCGTGTTGTTGATGTGCGGCAGGTCGTGCCCGGCGAAGGCCGCGCGGACCGCTTCCACCTCTTGGATGTCGCCTAGCGGGGTCGAAGTTGCGTGGGTGTTGAGCAGGTCGATGTCGGCGTGAGTCATGCCGGCGTTCTTGATTGCTGCGTTGATGCACTCGGCCTGGCGCTCGGGGTTCGGGAGCACGTAGTCGCTCGCATCGGAGTTGACCGCGTAGCCGGCGACCTCGCCGTAAATACGCGCACCGCGCTTGAGGGCGTCCTCGAGGCGCTCGACCGTGTAAATGCAGCCACCCTCGCTGACGACGATGCCGTTGCGCGCGAGGTCAAACGGCCGGCTGGCCTTGTTGGGGTCCTCGTGGCTGGCGAGCGCGCCCTGGCTCTTGAAGCCCGCGAAAATCCCGAACGACCGGATGCTCTCGCTCACGCCGCCGGCGAGCGCGAAGTCCACCTCGCCCAGCCGGAGCATCTGCGCGGCGTGGATGAGCCCCATGTTCCCCGCGGCGCACGCGGCGCCGATCGTGTAGGCCGGGCCGGTGATCCGCAGGTTCAGCGAGACCTCGCCCGCCGGGTTGTTGGCGACCGTGCGCGGGTTGTGGTAGTGCGACCAGAACTTCGTGTCGTATTTGAACAGCGAGATGTTGTGGATCTCGTTTTCGGTCTCGACGTTTCCATGCTCCGTGATGCCGAGGTAGACGCCGGTCCGGCTGCGGTTCACGCCATCCCAGGCTATGCCCGAGTCGCGAATCGCCTCATGCGCGCAGTAGATGCTGATGCTTCCGGCGCGCGTGCCCACGCGGACTTCCTTTCGGGTCTGGTATCGCGTGGCCTCGTAATCGCAGATTCCTGCGGGCAGTTCGCCCATGAACCGCAGATCGAGACGGCCGATCCGCGCCTTGCCGGCGAGCAGGTTCGCGCGGAACTCGGCCAGGTTGTTTCCGTTTGGCGCGGTGAGCCCGACTCCTGTGATGACGATGCGACTGAGCTTCATTGTGTGGATCAACTCGCAGCTTCCGACGACCGCGAAGAACTTTGGCTAGCCATCGCTCCCGCGAACGCAATACAAGTTTCCCCATGAGTCTCAACGTCTTGGTCGTCGGTGGCGCGGGCTACATCGGAAGTCATTGTGTTCGCGTGCTCGCCGCCTCCGGGCACCGGCCCGTCGTGCTCGACAACCTCGTTTTCGGCCACCGTGCGGCCGTGCCTGCTGGCGTGCCGTTGCATGAGTTCGACCTCGGCGACGAGGAGCGGCTGGCAGAGTTGTTCGCGGCGGAGCGCATCGACCTCGTGATGCACTTCGCGGCGTTCGCCTACGTGGGCGAGTCGGTCAATGACCCGCTCAAATATTACTTCAACAACTGCGTCGCCACCTACCACCTCCTCCGCGCGATGTTGAAGGCCGGCATCCGCAAGTTCGTATTCTCGTCCACGTGCGCCAGCTTCGGCGTGCCGGCCGAGCTGCCGATTCACGAAGGCACGCCGCAGGCGCCGATCAATCCCTACGGCCAGACGAAGCTCGACGTCGAAAACGCGCTCAAGGCGCTCGCGCCCGCGCACGGCCTGAGCTTCGCGGTATTCCGCTACTTCAACGCCGCCGGCGCCGCCGAGGACGGTTCGATTGGCGAGGACCACAAGCCCGAGACGCACCTTATCCCCCTCACGATCGATGCCGCGACCGGCCGCGGACCTGCGCTCAAGATATTCGGCACCGACTACCCCACCCCGGACGGCACGTGCCTGCGCGACTACGTGCATGTCGAGGACCTCGCGCGCGCGCACGTTGCGGCGTTCTCGAAGCTCGAGACGCCGGGATCTCAGCATTTCTACAACCTCGGCACGGGCCGCCCGCATTCCGTTCGCGAAGTGATCTCGGCCGTTGAGAAAGCGTCCGGACTCAAAGTGCCGTTTACCGAGGCGCCGCGTCGCGCGGGCGATCCTCCCGCGCTCTACGCCGACGCGTCGAAAGCAAAGCGCGAGCTCGGCTGGCAGGTGAAGTTCGACACACTCGACTCGATCGTGGCGAGCGCGTGGCGCTGGCACGAATCGCACCCGCAAGGCTACGGGGATCGTTAAGTTCACAACCCGCGCTCGGAGATCGCGGGCTACCTTTAGGAATTCGCTTGCGGGTAGCCCGGCCTCTCCGAGGACGGGTTCTGCCATTTGTGTCGCCCGTTGGGTTCCTCAAGAAGTCGACTGCGCGTCTGGCCCGTCCTTCCCCGGCCACTCCTTCACATAAATGTCGCGCTGGGGATAGGGGATCTCGATCCCGTGTTTCTTGAGCTTGTCCCAGATCTTGAAGTTGACCTGCCCCCTGAGGTTCTGCGGCCGCTGGCTCATCGTCTCGGTCCAGACCCAGAGTTGGAAATCGAGCGAGGACTCGCCGAACGCCGCGAAGTTCACTGTCGGTGCCGGGTCCGTCATCACACCCTCGACCTCGGAAGCCGCCTCGAGCAGCGCCTTCTCGACGACACGGACATCGCTCTTGTAGTGCACACCGACGGGAATGCGCAGGCGGACGCGGTTTGACGAGTGGCTCCAGTTTGTCACCTGCTCGGAGAGCAACTGCGAGTTGGGCACGATGATCTCGATGTGGTCGTTGGTCCGGACGATCGTGCTTCGCGCGCGGACCTCGAGCACCTCGCCGGCTGTGCCGCGGACCTCGATGCGGTCGCCGACCTTGATGGGTTGCTCGAACAGAAGGATCAGTCCGCTTACGAAGTTGTCGGCAATGTTTCGCAGACCGAAGCCGATGCCGAACGAGATCGCGCCCAGCATCACCGAAAGCGTGCTCAGGTTGAAGCCGGGGAACGTGATCGGAAGGATCGTCAGCATGCCCACAGTGAGCACGCCGTAGGCTGTCAGCGTCGCGACCGCCGAACTCCCCGCTCGCGACAAGCCCGCCTTGGGAAGCACGCCGTCTCTCAGGATGCGCTTGATAATCGAGACGGCGATGAAGAGCGCCGCTACGAGGGCGAGACCAATGACAATCGACAGCGGCGACGCCTCCACGCTCCCGATTGAAAACTTTTGGGTCCAGAAATTGTTCGTGCCTTCTTCGATGCGACAAACTTACGGACCGGTCCGCATTCCGGCAAGCGACAGCGACTCGAAATAAATGAACCCACAAAAAAAGAGCCGCCCGGAAGGCGGCTCTCGGTTGAAGAAACTGGGATCAGAAATCAGGACGGCTTCGCGGCCTCTTCCTTCTTTGCGGGCTTGCAGCTCGCGCAGGACTCGCCGGCCTCCTTGGCCTTCACGCAGCACTCGTGCTTGCATTCCTCGCCCTTCTCGGCGGCCATCGCGCAGCACTTCGGCTTGTCTCCGGCTTCCTTGTCGCCCGCGCTGGCGAACGAGAGGCCCAACACAGATGCAATTCCCAACGCCAACACGATACGCAGTGTCTTGGTCATATGATTCAGGGGTCAGTAGTTTGCCTTCGGGCAGACCGCCCGTGGGTGTGGCCGTGAGAATGAATCCGCTATCAGCCGGGTCAATCCTCGCGGCACACGCTCCAGACCCCCACGGTTCCCGGTGGTTCCGTGGGAGGAGCGTCTGGGCAAGCGCGCCTAGGCCTCGCCGAGCCGTAGCCCCTTTTCGGACGGAGATAAGGCCCGCCTTCGTCCTTTGGACTACGGCGCGGCAGCCCCGACTCCGTCGGGGCTGGCCTGCCAGCCGTAGGCTCGGCGAAGGCTGGTGGAGCCTAGCGGGATCGAACCGCTGACCTCCTCAATGCCATTGAGGCGCTCTACCAACTGAGCTAAGACCCCGTAACCAGCCTGAACCGCAACGGAGCCAAATCAGGTTGGCGATGGCAAGGGGATTCTTGGCCCGGGTCAGCGAGTAGCGCAGGCATCCTGCCTGCAACTGGCTGTGGCCTCCCTTGCCCCTACGTCCGCGATTTTGACCACGGATTTCGGCATGGGCACCGATGGAAGGAAGGAGCGTTTGAACAGAAGAGCCGCGGCCGAAAGGACCGCGGCCAATTTTCCGGCTGACTGGCCACAGTTCAACGCCGACCCAGCGAGACGCCGAACAACAACCGGCCGCTTGGCCTACTTGGAACGTCAGGGAAATACTCCGCCGGTAAAGAAAGCGGAGAGGCCGCAGGGCCTCTCCGCGGAAGGGATCAAGATTACTCCGCTTGACTACTGGATTGTGAACACCCCTTCGCAACCGACCAAGGTGTATGCACAACTCTCACCGGAAACAGCTTCGACAAAGTAAGTTCCTGCAGCGGTGAACTGTTTCGAGTTCAGATTAAACTGCCATGTCTGGCTCGTGCTTTCGTAGGAGAATTGATTCCCCTCGTCTCCCTTCCCGCTGGAGAGAAACTCGTCTGTGAGCTCAGTTGGGCCGGTTCCCGAGTCGAATGTGATCTGAATGACTGGCGCGGCGATGTCGGCGGGGGTCTGCAGCACGCCGTCCGAGTCGAGTATCTGCACTTTGAACGGAAGAACGCGATTACTCTTCTTCTTCACCGAGACAACCTTGTCCATCGGCGGTTGGAAGCCCGTGCATGTCAGGAGCGAGGGCCCTGCGCCACCGGAACCGACCACAACGGTGATGCCGACGGAGGCCAACCGGGCTCCATTAGGTCCGTCACCACTCGCAACGGCGTAAAGTTCATAGTTGTAGGTCGCGTCGGCAGGCCCGGGTTGAACAAAGCCACCGCCGGGGTAGTCTCCAAAGGTGATGTTCTGCGAGCCTTGCGCGATGCTGTATGTGGTGGGGTATCCCAGATAGGCGGTGTTAACGGCAGTTAGGTCTGGGAGAAGGTTCGTCGGCTCCACGCCCATTCCGTTGGCCGTGGCGTCATTCCCGTAGGAATTGTCGACCCAATGAAACAACGGCTTGACAGCGGTATACGACACGCACCCCGAAGGATCGTTGTCCACGGCCAGATAGAAGTCACACGCGCTCAGAGGACTCAACCCGGCAACAACATCTGAGTTGATCGAAAACTCGTAGTTGAACGGACCGCGCGGTCCCCCGAAGACGGGGAAAGTATACGTTCCCGCACCGTCGCTCGGAATCGTGCCTCGAAGCGCCACGACCGGGTAGTCGTTTCGATATTTCGCGCGCAGGCCGAGCTGAATTCCGCTACCTGTG
>DATKCJ010000338.1:0-4782 GCA_035513275.1 Opitutaceae bacterium | reverse complement strand
ACTCGCCGCGATTCCCGACGGTCCAGCGAAGACCCAGGGCATCGTGGTCGGCGCCAATGCGGCGGCCGCGATGTTGGCGGCGCGCGCGAATGACGGCTCCGCGACGCCCCCACCGCCATACATTCCCGGCACCGAACCCGGCGACTACCAGCCCACCCCGCCGTTTGATGGACCGCCGTTCAACGGTTTCGTCGACGCAACCAACTGGGGCAACGTGACGCCGTTCACCATGAAAAGCGGCCGACAATTCCGAGCCCCGGCGCCTTACAAAGTCACCGACCTGAACTACACCTTCGATTTCAACGAAATCAAAATCCTGGGCTCGGCGGGCAGTGTCGCTCGCACCGAAGATCAGACGCGCGTTGCGCTGTTCTGGGCTGAGAGCGGCGGCCTGGGCTGGAACCGTATCGCCCAGGATCTGGCCCAAGCGAATGGCAACGACCTGCTGGAAAATGCGCGCCTGTTCGCCGCGCTCAATGCAGCTCTCGCCGACGGCTACATTGCCTCGTTTGACTCGAAGTTCGCCCATAATTTCTGGCGTCCAACCACGGCAATTCATCGCGCGGCGAATGACGGCAACGCCCTCACCACCGAAGATTCGGCGTGGATGGAGTTGCTCTTCCCAACTCCACCTGTGCCGGACTATCCATCGGCCCACGCCACGGTCGGTGCCGCGGGCATGTCAGTCCTGATCGCGTTCTTCGGCGATGAGAATGCTTTCACTGCATCCAGCACATCTGAATCAACGCCACGATCCTTCGAGCGCATCTCGGATGCCGCGAAGGAAAACGCAATCTCCCGCATGCTCGGTGGAATCCACTTCCGCCTCGCGTGCGAAGTGGGCTACGAACAGGGCATCGAGGTCGGCACGTGGGTCGTGAAGCACGGAAAGTTCTTCGACGGTCACTGAGCGCCACCGCCCAGATTTCGCGAGGCAAAGTTCACACCGGCGCGTTCTGCTGCGGAGCAGACCGCGCCGGCATTTTGTCGCGAATCGTCCCGCGCAAGCCGCTGATCGAACGGCGTGCCTCGGAATGACTGGACAAGCGTTCACCGGCGCTCTGCACCGTCTGCGCCGTCGCATCGGCGCGAGAAGATCGCTGCGGGCGGGTAGCCGCGACCTCCGGGTGCGGGTTAGAATCGAGGATACAATACTGACCCGTGCTCGGAGAGCCCGGGCTACCACAATTCACAAATCACCCGCCTCACTTCGGCAGCTTCGCGAGCGCCTTGTTTGTCTTCGCGCGGTCGAACTCCGCGGGGTCAAAAGCGTCGCCGAGCCAGTCGAGCCACTCTTTCGAAACCGGCTCGTCGGGGTGCTTGAACGAGTAGAGGATTTCCTTGTAACCCTCGGGCCCACCGCAGTCCTCGGGCGGGCCGTTCAACTTTCCGTCGAGGCACTCGGGATGCTTGAGCGCGTCCTCCGTGGATTCGACGCGCTCGACGCGGATGTCGACCGCCCAGCCGTCGCCGAAGAAATACTGGTATTCAAACGCGTCCTTCGGGGAGAGTTCGAGGTCCGCGAGCATGAAGTCGCGGTCGTCCTCGACGATCACGTCGCCCTCGGCCTTGCCTGGGTTGCCGTAGAGGACGCCGTGCACGTTGAAGCGATGCAACTGGTAGTCATACCACGAAAACAGGATCTGAATCGCGTCGTGTAACCGCGACAGCCAGATCGTGTCGGGCACGCGCAACTGCCGCCAGACGCGCGGCGTGACGTCCCGCACCGCGAGGTGAAGCGTGAGGCTGCGCCTCGACTTTCGCGGTTTGCGCCGGGAGCCCTTGGATTCCGAAAAGGAAATCATCCCCGCAGATTCAACGCCCTGCCGCCCTCTGCGCAAGCGCGGGGACACGGGGCGTCCTGCCGGCGCCGGCCTTCTTCGTAGGAGCCCGCTTGCGGGCGATTGCTTGGGGTTCGTGTAGCCCGCCCCGTGAGGGGCGGGACAGAATCGCCCGCAAGCGGGCTCCTACCTCCAGACTGATGCATGGTCCAGCCACACCCCTACAATCCGACTTCGCTCCGCCTCCAAAAATAAAGGCCGCCGGAAGCACAACCGGCGGCCTTTCTCTAACCCCAAGCACTGTCAAACTAGAACCACACCCCATGGTCCCGACCTTGTTATCGGTCCGTTCCACGAGGAGGTTTAGCAATTTGACCGAGAAAAATTCGTGAGGTTCCGAAACTGCGGGCAGTTCATCAGTTTTGACTGTCATCGTGAGGCCAGCGGACCCCGGACGTGGCGATCCCTCTGATGCTCGCCGGATTGCTCCCGCCCTTGCCGACGCCTCGGCGGAGACGTCGTCGCTTGTGTCCAAAGCGCAGCAATCCGGCCGCAAGCTACGACCCCAGTCTGCCGCTCACCCCAGAATCCCTACCGAGTCCTCCATCGTGGCCGCCATGGCTCGCAGAGCGACAGAGGAAGCCGGAGGCGACGGAGGACGACGCCAATACGTCGATCGTTACGCTTTCAGTGAAATCGGTGACCGCTAGGCCGGCGCCTCACGGCGCCTTCGCAGGGGCACGCTGCCGGTTCTCTCTCCTGTCTTGGTCGTCGCGATTCTCCCAGTATTCCTTGGCACCGGGCGGCCTCTCGCTGTAGGGCACGAAGTCTGTGCCTTCTTGTTTGTCCTTTGAGCGCACGGTAACACGCGCGCACGGTAACATGTCAGGTCGTCGGGGCGGTGTGGAAAAGCAGGACGCCGCCAGAGCATTTCAGAAACGCCCGCTCATTGATTTGAGCGGACATTCCGTTTTGGATCCGCGCCGACTGCACGCGTTAGATTCAGCGAATAACGGTAACTGTATTAGTTCCAGAAGCAGCGAATGGGATCGTCTCCGTAAAGAATTCTACAGGCTGCCAGCGCCCCTTGTTGCTCCCCTCGCCGCTTACGATGATCGTTACCTGATTATTCACTCCGGGAGATCCCAGTGAGCTCGGCGCTGAGCGAGCTCCAATACCCAAAAGGTCGAAAACATTATTTTCGGCCATCCGGCATCCCCAAAGAGAAACGTTTACCGTGTTGTCGTTCGTTCCATTGGGAATTGAAATGTTCTCGCCTCCTACGACGACCAGTCCTCCGACATCAAGATCAGCGTCTCCATTGTTATCGACGAAACGGTCACCATAACCTTCGAAATTGATGGTGTTGCCGTTGGCTGTCGTATTGTTCGAACTAAGGCCGCCGACGATGATGGTGCCTGCGCCGTTACCAACGAAGCGGTTGCCGGAGGACTGCACGTTGACCGTCGAGTTGATCGCCCGATTGTTTACGACCAGCAGCCCTTGCTTGTTGCCCCAGGATCGATTCTCCTCCACCCACGCGTTTACAGTGGCTCCGGTGGCTCCTTGAAAGTTGCCGATTCGCATCCCCTCAGATAGCCCGATCAAGTTCTGATAGAAATCGTTGTCGATGATATCGATCTCGATCGTCTCACCCGAGGCCGCCGGACCGAAATTGAGCACATTAAGTCCTCGAGCACTGCCGGTCGCTGCAACATGTGCGATTCGGATGTATGCGGTGCCAGGGGCTTGGAGTCCCGTATCGATGTTGGCCTGGCCAAATCGGGCATCACGCACCGTCAACCATTCCACAGAATTGGTTCCGTTTCCCGTGCGAAGGGCCGCGGAAGGCCCAACCCCAAGATACGAGGTAGCTGGCAGGTTGAAGGCGTTGATCACGACAGACGATCTATCGCCAACTACTCCGACGATAGACATATCTTGTTGAAGTTCCAGACGCCCGCCTTTGGGCCGTGGACTTCCGAAAGGATCGGTCGGCGAGAGCATGTAAGTGCCAGCAGCCAGCTTGATGGTTGCCCCGGCATTGGAGGGATCGTTGACCGCGGAATAGAGTTCCTCCACATTCGATACATAAACCGGGTTTGCAGCCGCGGGCAGATCGGTGACGAAAATGAGCGTCACGAGTATTGTTCCAAGTGCTGATTTATTCATGGGTTTTCTGGTGATGGGAGACACGTGGGTTTTGAGCCGCGGTCAGTGTCCCGGCGATATACGAACGGCGAACGACTCGTGGCGGCTGCGAACTGCTCGGGTGCAAGCCGAAGATTGCCTCACGAAGGCCGCCGAGGATGCAAAGGGTGAAAAGTGGACTGAACCACAGAGGCACAGAGGACACAGGGTTCGATCCGGAGACATAGGTGACACTTTGTCCGGGGAGATGGGTGACAAACGCGGTCACAGGCGAGCCGATCTCTGACACGCTCCGACCGGGCCCACGGAAACACGTCAGGCATACGGAAACAGGTCAGGTCTTGACTCTTGACAACCCTCGCTCGCGGGAAAGTCGGACTGCGCAAGGTTGCCTCGGGTTGTCATTCGGCAGTGCTGCCGCCGTTGCCCGTTGGCCTTACACCTCAGTTCCCGCAGCGGCCGGCGACTTTCGGCGCATCCACCGTTGGCGTCACCGGTGGCGGCGCGGTCTCCTTCAGCGGATACGTGAAACGCTTTCCCTCGAAGTTGCGGAAGACGACCTCGTCGTCGGTGATTCGCTCCACGTATTCCGGATTGATCGGCACCTTGCCACCGCCGCCGGGGGCGTCGATCACGTATTGCGGCACGGCGTAGCCGGTGGTGTGGCCGCGCAGTGCCTTGATGATCTCGATGCCCTTGCGCACATCCACGCGGAAATGCGCGCTGCCCGTGATCAAGTCGCACTGGTAGATATAGTAGGGCCGCACGCGCATCCGCAGCAGCCGGTGCACGAGCGCCTTCATCACGTCGGCATCGTCGTTCACGCCCTTGAGCAGCACGGACTGGTTGC
>DATKCJ010000337.1:0-3892 GCA_035513275.1 Opitutaceae bacterium | reverse complement strand
CTTGGTGACGCGCACGCCCTTCAAGCCGAACGCGTCGGCGAGCTTCACGAAATCGGGGCCCATGAGCGGCGTGGATGCGTAGCGCTTATCGTAGAAGAACTCCTGCCACTGGCGCACCATGCCGAGGAACGCGTTGTTGATGATCGCCACGTTAATCTTGATGCCTTCCTGCGCGATGGTCGCGAGTTCGGGCATCGTCATTTGGAAACCACCGTCGCCTGCGACCACCCAGACATCTTTCTCAGGACAGGCGAACTTCGCGCCGATGGCCGCGGGCAGAGCGAAGCCCATCGTGCCGAGGCCGCCCGAGGTGATCAGCGAGCGCGGTTTCTCGTGGTGATAATACTGCGCCTCCCACATCTGGTGCTGGCCGACGTCGGTGACGACGATCGTCTCGCGGTCGCGCGTGGCGCGCCAAAGATCGTTGATGACGTGAGCCGCGTAGAGGTGGCCCGCATCGGGAAGTTTCTGAATGTCGCGGACGGCGGAGTCGCCCTTGAGCATGTTGATTGCATCCATCCACTCCTTGCGCGGTGAATGATTCGAGCGCGGAACGAACTCGCCGAGCACGTCGCGGACGTCGCCCACGAGCGCGAGGTCGATATGGACGTTCTTGTTGATTTCGCTCCTGTCGATCTCGACGTGGATCTTCTTCGCGTTGGGCGCGTAAGTCTTGAGGTTGCCTGTGACGCGATCGTCGAAGCGCATGCCCATCGCGATCAGGAGGTCGGCCTGCTGGATGGCCTGGTTGACCCACGTCTCGCCGTGCATGCCCATCATGCCGAGATTCATCGGATGCGAAGCGGGCACGCCGCCGAGACCGAGGAGCGTGACCGCGATCGGCGCGCCGATCTTCTCGGAGAACTCAATCAACTCGGCCGTCGCGCCGGCCTTGACGATTCCCTGGCCCGCGAGGATGACGGGGCGCTTCGCTCCGTTGATCATCTCGAGCGCGCTCGCGAGCGCCGCTTCCGGAAGCTTGTGAGAGTCGCGCACGATTGTGCGGCGCGGAACAATCGCCTCCCAGTCGAACTCCGCGGTGAGTTGCTGCGCGTCCTTCGTGATGTCGACAAGCACCGGGCCCGGTCGGCCGCTGCGAGCGACGAGGAACGCCTCGCGGATCGCCGGCGCGATATCCTCCGCGCGCGTGACGAGATAATTGTGCTTCGTGATCGGCAGCGTGACGCCGGTGACGTCCGTCTCCTGAAACGCGTCGGTACCTAGCGCCTTCGAGCCGACCTGGCCCGTGATGCACACGATCGGCGACGAGTCCATCATCGCAGTGGCAATGCCGGTGACCATGTTCGTGGCCCCGGGGCCGGAAGTCGCGATCGCGACACCGACCTTGCCGCTCGCACGCGCGTAGCCATCAGCCATGTGCGTGGCACCCTGCTCGTGGCGGACGAGCACGTGGTGCACCTGCGGGTATTTGGTGTGCGCGTCGTAGGTCGGAAGGATCGCTCCGCCCGGATAACCGAAAACGACGTCGACGCCCTCTTTGATCAAGGACTCCCAGATAATTTCTGCACCGGTCAGTTTCATAGGAAAATAGTTTTGAGTGTGGGCTTGGTCAGCTCGTCACGGCGCCGAAGCACGCCGACGAAACAGTGTTCGCGTATTTCGCCATCACGCCGCGCTTGTAACGCGGTGCAGGCTGCTTCCACGCGGCTTTGCGCGCGGCGAGGACTTCGGGCGAAATTCGGACTTCGAGCTTACGTGTATCGACGTCGATCACGATGGGGTCGTCCTCCTCGACGAAGGCGATCATCCCGCCGACGAACGCCTCGGGTGCGACGTGGCCAATCGCGAAACCGCGCGTGGCGCCGGAGAAGCGTCCATCGGTCAGCAAGGCGACCGAGTCGGCAAGCCCCTGCCCTGCGAGCGCCGCGGTGACGCCGAGCCTCTCGCGCATGCCTGGGCCGCCCCGCGGCCCTTCGTAACGGATCACAACGACGTCGCCCTCTTTGATTCTCTGCGCCGTGACAGCGGCCATCGCGTCCTCCTCGCAACCGAACACCCTCGCCGGGCCGGTGATGTTCTTGCGATTCGAGCCGGCGATCTTCAGCACGCAGCCTTCCTCGGCGAGGTTGCCTTTGAGTATCACGAGACCACCCGTCGGCTTGAACGGCTGGCTTGTCGGGCGGATCACCTGCTGCCCGGGTGTCTCCGGCGCATTGCGGACGGCCTCGCCGATCGTCTGGCCGGTCACGGTGAGGCAATCCTCCTTCAAGTAGCCACCTTCGAGCAGGCGGCGGAGCAAGAGCGTGATGCCGCCCGCCTTGTGCATCTCAACTGCAGTGTAGAGACCGCCGGGCTTGAGCGTGGCGATCGTCGGCGTTCGCGAACAAATCGCATCGAAGTCGTCGATCGAGAATGGGACGTCCAACTCATGAGCGAGTCCGATCAAGTGCAGCACGGCGTTGGTCGAGCCGCCGGAAGCCGCGACAGAGGCGACTGCGTTGTCGAACGCCGCGCGCGTCATGATCTGCGAGGGCTTCAGGTCGCTCCTGACCAACTCCATCACCAGCTCACCGCAACGGTAGGCCGCCTTCGCCTTTTCCGCGTCGACGGCAGGAATGCCGTTCAGCCCGGCCGGCGACATGCCCAGCGCCTCCATGATTGTCGCCATGGTGTTCGCCGTGAACTGCCCGCCGCACGCACCCGCGGTGGGACACGCGGTGTTTTCGACACTTTGAAATTCCTTCTCGTCGATGCGGCCGGACGAAAAAGCGCCGACGGCCTCGAACACGTCCTGCACTGTGAGTGCCTTGCCGTTGTGTTCGCCGTGGTTGATCGAGCCACCGTAGAAGGCGAGGCCGGGCACATCGCAGCGAGCGAGCGCCATAAGCACGCCGGGGTTCGTCTTGTCGCAGGAGGAGAGGCACACGAGCCCGTCGAGGCTGTTGCCGCGCACAACGAGCTCGATCGAGTCGGCGATGATCTCGCGGCTGATGAGCGAGGTTTTCATGCCTTCGGTGCCCATCGTGATGCCGTCTGAAATGGAAACCGTGTTGAACTCCAGGGGAGTGCCGCCGGCGGCGCGGATGCCGGCCTTTACGTGCTCGGCGAGCTCGCGCAGGTGGAAGTTGCAAGGCCCGATCTCGGTCCAGGTGTTCGCGACGCCGATCAGCGGTTTCCTCAGATCCTCATCGGTGAACCCGACGGCCTTCATCATCGCGCGGGCAGGGGCGCGTTGAGGGCCCTCGGTGATCACGCGGCTGTGGCGGCGCGGGTCGCCGGGAGTGGGTTGATTTGCTGTGGGGGACATGTGTGCTTTGCGTCCAGAAAACGAAAAGCCGCCCTATTTGTTGGGCGGCTCTTTTCGCGGATTCCTCGACTGCTTTGGGGCTTTATTACGCGCGGATCGGGCCGACCAACTGGTTCTGTCCCTCGATAAGAACGAGGGCCAGAACGGTAATAAGGCTAAGGAGGACGAGGGTCATCATCACTTGAGGTTTGGCAGGAAGCGGGTTCGGGGGTCCGATGTCAAACCCGGAGTTTGGCGGGGCGCGGACTCGTCCGTGGCTGCCCATCGAATCTGTTGTGGGTCGGGCTTTACGCCCGACGGTTTGATTCGGAGTTGGGCATAAAGCCCGACCCACAAGAATCAGACTCTTGTGCGCCTCCGCTGCCCATGGCGTTGCATGTTCGTGGATTGTGCGGCCGCCGCCGTGCGAACTGCTCTTCGCACTTTCGTTTTCAGCGTTCTTCCTTCTAGTGGAAGCCTGCATGAATCGCGCGTCGCCGAAAACCGTCCTGATAATCGGCTCTGGAGGTCGCGAGCACGCGCTCGCCCAAGCCTGTCTTCGAAACCAGGCCGCTCCACGGGTCCTCGTCGCGCCCGGCAATGCCGGCATCGCGCGCGATGTGACCTGCGTGCCCGTGGCGGTCG
>DATKCJ010000336.1:0-4598 GCA_035513275.1 Opitutaceae bacterium | reverse complement strand
GCCATCCATTTCTCAAGGGCCTGAGTGCACACCGCGGCGCGCCGCCGACCATCGCAGTCATCTTCGGCGCCTCGGGTGATCTCACCTCGCGCAAACTCATTCCCGCGATCTACAACCTCGCGCACGACAACCTCCTGCCCTCGGACTTCCGCCTCCTCGGCTACAGCCGGAAGGAGCTTTCCGACGACGACTTTCGCAAGATTGTGACCGAGTCGCTTGCGGAATTCTCCCGCCGCAAGCCCGACCCACAGGTGCTCGAGCGCGTGATCGCCTCGGCCAGCTACCTGAGCGGCGGCTACGACGATCCAAAATCGTTCGAACTCCTCGCAAAAAACATCGCGGAGATCGAGAAGGCGATCGGCCGGGAAACACAGGCCCTGTTTTACATCTCGACTCCGCCTTCCATGTTCCGGCCGATTCTGGAGAACCTCGGCGCAAGCGGACTCGCGAAGCGTCACGCCGGCACGCAAGTCGCGTCGAAGGTCATCATCGAGAAACCGTTTGGTAAGGACCTCGAGAGCGCACGCGACCTGAACTCGGTCATAGCGCGCGTGTTTGACGAGAACCAAGTCTACCGGATCGACCACTACCTCGGGAAAGAGACTGTGCAGGATCTCCTTGTGCAGCGTTTCGCCAACGCGATCTTCGAGCCGCTTTGGAACCGCAACTTTGTCGAGTGCGTCCAGATCACCGTCGCCGAGGAAGTGGGCGTCGGCTCGCGAGGCGGCTACTACGACGGCAGCGGCGCGGTCCGCGACATGATCCAGAATCACACGATGCAGCTCCTCGCGCTCACTGCGATGGAGCCGCCCGTGTCGCTCGATGCGGAGGCCATCCGCGATGAGAAGGTGAAGCTGCTTCGCGCGATCCAGCCGTTGAGCGTGGGACCGGCGTCCGACGTCGTGCGCGCGCGTTACGCACCCGGCTACGTCTCCGGCGGCAAGGTGAAAGGCTACCTCGAGGAGGAAGGCATTCCCGGAGAGTCAAACACCGAGACCTACGGTGCGCTCAAGGTTTCCATCAACAACTGGCGCTGGGCCGGCGTGCCGTTCTACCTGCGCTCGGGCAAGCGCATGCCGCACCGAGTCACCGAGATCGCGATCCAGTTCAAGCGCCCGCCGGGAAACATCTTCTCGGAGTCGGATCGCTTCGACCTCGCGGCCAACACGCTCGCGTTCCAGATCCAGCCCGACGAGGGGATGACTGTCGTGCTCAACGCGAAAGTCCCCGGCCTCGAGACGCGCACGCAGCCGGTGAAGATGCGCTTCGGCTATCGCACGACATTTGGCTCGAACACGCCCGAGGCCTACGAGCGTCTCGTGCTCGACGCGATGATCGGCGACGGCACGCTGTTCATCCGCGGCGACGAGACAATCGAATCGTGGAAGCTCATCACGCCCGTCCTCGAGCGCTGGAAAGAACTTGGCGCCGACGGGCTCGAAACCTACGCAGCCGGTTCGTGGGGTCCCGACGCAGCCGACGCGCTGCTCCGCACGGCGGGCCATACCTGGCGCCGGCCATGAGCGCGGCGGCATCAGCGGCGATCTTCGAATCGCTTCCCGGCATCGAGGTGCCGGTCGGTCGGGTGGCGCAGTCGCTCGAGGAGATCTGGGCCGGTGCGCCGGATGACGCTGCCGGCGCTCCATCGGAGTTTCGCGCTTCCCAGATGAACCTCGTGTTGCATCTCGGTGTGCGCACGACAGTCGAATCGGCCGGCGAGCAACTTGAGATCGCGCTGGCACTCTCGCGCAGGCATCCGGCGCGGACGGTCGTGCTTTGCCCGATCCAGCGCGACCAGGGTGGCACCGAAATGCGCTCAAAGATTTTCAGCGAGTGCTACATCGGCAGTTCCGGCAAGGAGATGGTCTGCTGCGAAGTCGTGATGCTCAGCTACCCGTTCGACACGCGGCGGTTCATGGAGAATCAAGTATCCGTGTGCCTCGAGACGGACCTGCCGACTTACTACTGGCCGCACTGCATCGCCAGCGCCGCGCGACTCGAGGACTACTCCTACCTGCTCAACGGAGCGCGCCGAATCATCATCGACACGGCCTGTGAGACCGCGGACGTCACCTCGGCACTCGCGCCGCTCGGATCGAAGGTCCGCGATCTCGCGGACACGCGCATGCTACAAGTGCGCCAGTCGCTCGGCCGCTACATGAGCGGATTCGAGCCAGCCTCGCTCGTCGATGGACTCGAGGAAGTAAACGTTTCGCATGCTCCTCGCCACAGCGCGGAGGGCAGAAGATTGCTTGCTTGGGTGCGGAAGTCGCTCGGCGATTGTGGCCGGGGTCCGGGAGCCGAGGTGAAGTTTGCAGCCGCTGCAGCCGGAAATGACGCGTCGCTCGCGCTCGATTTCGCCTTCAGCGGCGGCGAGCGACGACTTCATTGGGAGGCCGATCTTGCGGCCGGGCATGCGCGCATGAGTGCGATTCTCGGATCCGACAGAGTGAGCGCTGAGGGTCCCGTGTTCCTGTTGAAACCCGAGATCGCGCTCGCCGAGGCGATCTTCTCCTGAGCGTTTCCATGAGAACAGTCGCCACAGATGCGGGACGTTTCGCAATCGGGGAGCGCGATGAAGTTTTCAGGCAGGCCGTCACACTCGCGGCACGCGCGTGGGATGGAAACAAGGGCGCGCCGTTTTTCTGGGCACTCTCAGGCGGCTCGACACCGGTGGAGTGGTATCGCTGGTGCGTCGCTACAGGCGCGATCAACAGCGCGCTGCTCGGCGCGACCGAGTGGTTCACGAGCGACGAGCGCCACGTGCCGCTCTCGAGCAGCGAGAGTAATTTTGGAACCGCGGACCGTTTGCTTCTCGGGCCCTTGCATGTCGCTCGCGCGCGGAAGCACCCGTGGCCCGTGGATCTGCCGGCTCAGGCAAGCGCGGTCGCGTTTGAAGAGCACTTTCGGGCACTGCGCGGCGGAGACACCGCATTCGACATTTGTTTCCTCGGCCTCGGTGCAGACGGACACACGGCCTCGCTCTTCCCTGGCATCACGCTCGTGGGGCGCGACGACGCGATGTTCTTTGCAGCGATGGAAATCCCAGGGAAGGGCTGGCGGCTGACGATCACACCGCGCGGGCTGCAGGCCTGCGGCGCCGTGGTTGTGATGGCTCTCGGAGAAGGGAAGCGCGAGGCGCTCGCCCGCGTCCTCGCCGATGACGGCAGCACACTTGAGACGCCGGCCCGTGTGCTTCGCGAAATCAATGACAAGGTCACATGGCTCGTGGATCCACAGGCATGCGCGGGAGTTCACGAACTCAACCCAATGCAGGAGCTAGAATGAAGAAGCGTGTGACAGGAATTGGTGGCGTATTCTTCAAGGCGAAGAACCCGAAGAAACTTGGAAACTGGTATCGCGACCGGCTTGGCATTCCGGTCGATCCAAATTGGGGAGGCTGGGCGTTCCAGTGGCGCGAGGACAAGAGTCCACGGAAGCGCGGGCAAACAGTCTGGAGTCCGTTCCCCGCAGAGACTGGCTATTTCAAACCGAGCAAGAAGCAGTTCATGGTGAACTATCGCGTCGCGAATTTGAAACGCGTGTTGAAGGAGCTGCGCGCCGAGGGAGTCTCGGTCGACGAGCGGATGGAGGAGTCGGAATACGGCAAGTTCGGCTGGATCATGGATCCAGAGGGCAACCGCATCGAGTTGTGGCAGCCGCCGGCGCCGAGGCGAAAGAAGCGCTAGAGCTGGACTTATGCAGTGGCCGCGTAGCTGCCGATCCCGCGGAGCGGGAAAGGCAGCGCATCGTGAACCGTCGGGAACCGCCTCGTTACCTCGGCGGCTACTGCGGATTCGCGGCTCCAACCTCATGTTTCCGGCCAGGAGGCGGTCGAGTGGGGAGAGGCGAGTCGACGCGATTGCAGCCTCAGGAGTTGCGGCCGCTGTTCACGGTTTCTTTACACGAGACAGTGGTGGTGCCGAATTTCGTCCTAGTGGGAGTTGGTTTTGTCGGTTATGAACAGCGCGTCCGATGGTGCCTATTTCATCCGATTTTCCCTCTAGGTCGGCCTGATTGGGCAACGGCGAGAGTTTCATTGTGCCTGAGAAGCGCGGCATGAGATCCACGACACGAATTTGCGGAAGGAGATGCAAGGAATCGGCCCCAGCCAACGCGAAACGACGGTGCCGAATGGGTTGGCTCCGCGGTCTGCTAATGCTGCCGCTTCTACTGATGGCGACCGCGCCGAAGCTGGATGCCCAGGCTGCGACGACGGACGAGTATGTGTTGAAGGCCGTCTTTCTCTTCAATTTCGCTCAGTTCGTCGAGTGGCCGTCGCAGACCTTTTCAAGCCCGGACGCGCCAATTGTCATCGGCGTTCTAGGGAGTGATCCGTTTGGTCCGCTTCTCGATGAAACAGTGCGGGGCGAGAGCGTCGGCGGACGTCCGTTGACCGTCCAGCGGTTCGTGCGCGTCGAGGAGGCGGTTGACTGCCATGTCCTCTACATCAGCACGTCGGAATCGCGGCGACTCGATGAAATCGTCGCCCACCTGCGTGGGCGCGGAATCCTCACTGTGAGTGACTCGGAGCGTTTCATGGTGCACGGCGTGATGATCCGGCTTGTTACCGACAGGAACCGGATTCGGCTCAGGAT
>DATKCJ010000335.1:0-3572 GCA_035513275.1 Opitutaceae bacterium | reverse complement strand
GAGGGTGAATCAATCACACCATTGAGTGTGATAGATTCAGGCTGAAAAGGATTCGACAGCACCCCGCCGGGAAGTTCAGCTTCAGCGTTTCGCAAAATGTCGCAGACGATAGCCGTTCTAGACTTCGGCTCGCAATACACGCAGGTCATTGCGCGCAGGATCCGCGAGTGCCAGGTTTACTCGAAGATCTACCACTTCAGCACGCCGGCGGAGACGCTCCGAAAGGACGGCGTTGTCGGCATCATCCTCTCGGGCGGTCCGAGCAGCGTGCTCGCGAAGAACGCGCCGATACCCGATCCTGCGATCTTCGAGCTCGGCGTGCCCGTGCTCGGCATCTGCTACGGCCTGCAGCTCATGGGCAGGATGCTCGGTGGTCGCGTGGCCCTCGCGAGCGCGCGCGAATACGGCCAGGGGCGCCTCACGATCGGCAGCCACGGCGTCCTTTTCGCCGGACTCGGCGAATCGGTGCGCGTGTGGAATTCGCATGGAGACAAGCTCACGAAGCTGCCGAAGGGTTTCCGCTCGATCGCACACACGGAGAACTCGCGTTTCGCGGGCATCGAGAATGCAAAGCGCCGCCTCTACGCGATCCAGTTCCACCCGGAAGTGCACCACACAGAGAACGGTATCCAGATCCTGCGGAATTTTCTCTACAACATCTGCGGCTGCACTGGCGATTGGTCGATGGCCGGCTACATCGAGCGATCGATCGAGGCGATCCGGCAGAGGGTAGGGAAGGGCCGCGTGATCCTGGGCCTGAGCGGCGGGGTGGACTCGTCCGTCGCGGCGGCGCTCATCCATAGGGCGATCGGTAAGCAGCTCACCTGCGTGTTCGTCGACAACGGCTTGCTGCGCAAGAACGAGCGCGAGGGGGTCGTCGCCCTCTACAAGCGGAACTTCCAGATCGATCTGCGTGTCGTGAATGCGACGACACTGTTCCTCTCAAAACTACGCGGCGTCGCCGACCCCGAGAGAAAGAGAAAGATCATTGGACGCACCTTCATCACCGTCTTCGAGCAGTCGCTCAAGTCGATCGGGCACGCAGAGTTTCTCGCCCAGGGCACGCTCTACCCCGATGTCATCGAGAGCATCTCGATCGATGGCAATCCCGCATCCCTCATCAAGAGCCACCACAACGTGGGCGGCCTCCCGTCGCGGATGAAACTCAAGCTCATCGAGCCGCTGCGCGAGTTGTTCAAGGACGAGGTTCGAGCTTTGGGCGCCGAGCTCGGCCTGCCGCGCGAGGTCGTGTGGCGCCAGCCATTCCCGGGGCCGGGCCTCGGCGTGCGCGTCATCGGCTCGATCACGCCCGAGCGGCTCGCGATGCTGCGCGAGGCCGACGCGATCCTGCACGAGGAAATGATGGACTCGGGCTACTACTACAAAGTGTGGCAGTCGTTCACTGTCTTCATTCCCGTGCGCACCGTCGGCGTGATGGGGGACGAGCGCACCTACGACAACGTCATCGGGCTGCGCGTCGTCGAGAGCGTCGATGCCATGACGGCGGACTGGGCGCGCCTGCCGTATGAGTTGCTGCAAAAGGTTTCAAGCCGCATCATTAACGAAGTGAAGGGCATCAATCGCGTCGTCTACGATATCAGCACCAAACCCCCTGCGACGATCGAATGGGAGTGAGTCTCTCCCGAATGAAATGAACGCCACGAAAATCCACCGCTCCATTGCCATCCTCACGTGCGCACTCCTCGCCACCACGGGGTTGGCCGCGACCGAGGCGGACGAAATCGTCGCACGTGCGCGAGCCTTTCTCGGCTCCGAGGCAGCACTCGACTCCGTGAAGTCGATCCGGTTCTCAGGCACGATCGCCGAGGGGACGG
Source organism: Opitutaceae bacterium (assembly GCA_035513275.1). Taxonomy (GTDB): domain Bacteria; phylum Verrucomicrobiota; class Verrucomicrobiia; order Opitutales; family Opitutaceae; genus DATKCJ01. Next base: position 1,737 of record DATKCJ010000335.1, on the reverse strand, counting down.
AGCCGCGCGGATCGATCGTCATCACGCTCAAGAAGCCTTTCCAGCAGCGCATCGAGCGCACAATCGGTGACGAGCGCGAAGTCACGGCCCTCGACGATTTCGACGGATGGTCGCGCCGCGAGAACCTCACAAATCCCGAGGAGCTGCGGCTTACGCTCCTTTCAGGCGATCACATCAGGCGGCTCCAGGCGAACAACGTGGAGAACTTGAATTTCTTCAAGGGCACCGAACGGCGCGGCGGCTCCGTCGAGGTCCGCGGTGACGCCACGATCGACGACATCGCCTGCGTGAAAGTCGTGTTCATCCACGGCCGGGGCATCGAGTTCATCCGCTTTTTCGACAAGGCCACCGGGCGGCTCGTGATGACTGAAACAGAGAACGGCGGTCAGATCCGCGAGCGCGGAGAGCAGATCATCTCGGGCATCCGTTTCCCGACGAGCCTCGAGTCCACCTTCGACGAGCGCACGGTTGTCATCACGTTCGAATCGATCGAGGTGAATGGCGACTATCCCAACTCGCTGTTCGAGGTGCCGTCGGTGATGCCGATGCCGTAGCGCGCGACCGCTTGTTCCGAAGGTAGGAGCCCGCTTGCGGGCGATACTGAGTGGCTGCGACTTCCAGCCGCAGATTCACCGCAAAGAAGCAGGTGCCACGACAGGAAATCGCCCGCAAGCGGGCTCCTACCTCCAAGCCACTCCGCAATCCGGCCTCCTCCGACCCCCATCTCCGATCTCCGAACTTCGATCTTCGCTTGGCTCTTCCGGCTCTTGCCCATCGCCCCCGCATCGCTAGTATGCAGCTATGGTGGAACCCGATTGGGCCGGACTCGACGACTCGGGTTTGCTCGAGCGCAACATCCGGTCGCTCGGTTTGAAGATCGAGGGCTCGGGGCTCGAGCGATTCGTCGCGCAACTCCACGCCGAGCTTGCGGCGAAGGGGCAGACCTTCATGCCGCCGTGTCACATCGGCGACGAGTGGTTCTGTCCCGTCGGCATCCCGGCGATCTTCATTCCGTTTTTTCTCGTGCACGATCGCTTGCGCCGGCTCGAGCGCACGATGGTGCTCGAGGTCGAGGGCGACACGCCCGAGTGGTTCATGAAACTCATGCGGCACGAGGCGGCGCACGCCTACTCGTTCGCGTTCCGCATGCAGAGGCGCAAGAAATGGCAGGAGACGTTCGGCCTCGCGTCGACCGAGGAGACCGAGTTCTACCGGCCGCGGCCATTCAGCCACTCCTACGTCATCCATCTCGACGACTGGTATGCCCAGGCGCATCCCGACGAGGACTTCGCCGAGACGTTTGCGGTCTGGCTCAGCCCGGATTTCGACTGGCGCACGCGTTACAAGGGCTGGAAGGCACTCAAGAAACTCGAGTATGTCGACGAGCTCATGCAGTCGCTCGCCGGCAAGCCGCCGGCCCATGCGCCTGCCTTTCGTGTGCGCGACTACGACTGCCTGAACCTCAAGCTGAAGACCTACTACGCGCGGAAACGGAAGTTGTTCGAGGTATCTTACCCGGACTTCTACGACAGGGATCTTCAGGCGCTCTTCCCTGCGCCGGCGGAAGGCGCGCCGCGTGTTTCTGCCGCGGATTTTCTTCGCAAGCGCAAGCGCGAGATCCGCGATTCAGTCTGCCGCTGGACTAACGAGAAGAAATTCCGTGTGCACGGCCTGTTGTTGCGGCTCCTCCGCCGTTGCGACGAGCTCGGGCTCGCTGTTGCGCCCGACGCGCCGACG
>DATKCJ010000334.1:0-6913 GCA_035513275.1 Opitutaceae bacterium | reverse complement strand
ACGTCAACAGCTCCGCCGCCCGCCGCCGCTGGGAGGACAACCCCGACGACTTCTTCAACGAGGTCCGCAACGGCTCGCTCCTCCTCCAGGGCATGGCCGATGCCACCGTCGTGCGCAACGAGGGCTGGCACTTCATGCATGTCGGACGCTACATCGAGCGCGCCGACAAGACCTCGCGCATGCTCGACGTGCGGCACGCCTCCGCGACGACCCAGGCCGACGCGCTCGGCTGGTCCGCGATGCTCCGCTCCTGCAGCGCGTGGGACGCCTACAAGGCGCTCCATGGCGCCGACGTGCGCCCGCGCCTGGTCGCCGAGTTCCTCATGCTCTCGCCCGAGTTCCCGCGCTCGGGCCGGTTCTGCATCGAGCAGCTCAACAGCGCGCTCCGCCGCATCTCCGGCGTCGCCGAGGGCCGTTTTTGCAACGACGCCGAAAAACTATGCGGCCGCCTCCTCGCCGAGCTTCACTTCAGCTCGGCCGACGACATCTTCCGGCCCGACTTGCACAGCTACATCGACGGTTTCCAAGCCAAGCTCAACGCCGTAGGCGAGGCGTTGTTCCAGGCCTACATCCTCCAGGCATTCGAGAACGGCTCCGAAACCGCCTGGCGCCAGCAGGAGGAACAGCAACAACAGGTTTTCGCGGAGCGAAAACCTAAGTTTTTGAAATCCAAAATAGATCGCTCTTGAAAGAGATGATTTTGTTTCAACCTCGCCGCATTCGCTGCAAAGAATCCCGTTCCGACTCTCCGGCGAAGCCGGAGCTTAGGTTTTTGCGGAGCAAAAACCTCCCATGAGATTATCTGTCTTTCACCGCACGCACTACGCCTACGCAGTGCCGGTGCAGTCCAGTTTCAACGAGGCGCGCCTGCAGCCGACCGACAATCTCCAGCAGCGGCGCCACCGCTTCCTGTTGAAGGTGCTCCCGCCCACGAAGCTCTCGCACTACCTGGACTTCTACCACAACTGCGTGCACATGTTCGACCTGTCGCGGGCGCACACGGAACTCACGATCGAGGCCACTTCGATCGTCACCACCAGCAACCTCACCGGCCTCCCCGAGGACTCGGAGCTCGCTCCTCTCGAAACGCTCGATGCATGCAACGAGCTCGAGCGCTGCTACGACTACCTTCAGCCAAGCCACTTCGTGAACGACAGCGTCGAGGCATGGCGGCTCGCGATCGACGTCACCACCGGAGTGACCGACGCCTGGCAGGCGGCTCTCAAGATCATGCGGTTTGTGAACTCAGAGTTCGCCTACCAGCCGGCGTCGACCCACGTGCACACGACGACCCTTGAGGCGATCAAGCTGCGCAGCGGCGTCTGCCAGGATTTCGCCCACGTCATGATCGGCATGTGCCGCGCGATCCGAATACCTACGCGCTACGTCAGTGGCTACCTCTACAACGGGCCCGCCGAGCACTTGAAAGGAGCGCAAGCCAGCCACGCGTGGGTGGAAGTTTATTTGCCAAGCGTCGGCTGGTGCGGACTGGATCCGACGAACAACCAGCAAGTCAACGGCCGCTACATAAAGATCGGAGTCGGCCGCGACTATGCGGACGTGCCGCCGTTGAAGGGAACCTACCTCGGCACCAGCGAGCGGATCCTGCGCGTCGACGTGCTCGTCTCCCTGCTCGATGCCAAGGAGACTGTCATGCCCGAGTCCGCCACCGGCGCCGACTCGGCGGCGTGAGGTGTAGCGCAGGTCTTTCAAAGGTAGGAGCCCGCTTGCGGGCGATTGTTTGCATCCGAGGTGGGGCGCGTTGTCCCTAACGCGCCTAGGCCCCGCTCCTCACGGAGCGGACTAAATGAATGGGAGCCAATCGCCCGCAAGCGGGCTCCTACCTCCTGAACCCCCGCACTCTCTCGCAACTTTCTTGGCCGCTGCCGTGTTTTGTTCACCATGACTCCCATGTATCCTTCCATGCACGTGATTGATTACCACATCCACGGCGACGACATGCAGTTCGTCGAAGTCGAACTCGATCCCTCCGAGGCCGTCGTCGCCGAGGCCGGCGGCATGATGTATATGGACGAGGGCATCGCCATGGAGACGATCTTCGGCGACGGCTCGCAGCAGAACAGTGGGTTCATGGGCGCGCTGCTCGGCGCGGGCAAGCGGTTGCTCACGGGCGAGTCCCTCTTTATGACCGTCTTCTTAAACCAGGGCGCCGGAAAGCGGAAGGTCGCGTTTGGGGCACCCTACCCCGGCAAGATCATTCCGATCCGCCTCAGCGAACTCGGCGGCGAGTTCATCGCGCAAAAGGATTCGTTCCTTTGCGCCGCGAAGGGAGTGAGCATCGGGATCGCATTTCAAAAGCGACTCGGCGCAGGACTGTTTGGCGGAGAGGGTTTCATCATGCAGCGGCTCACGGGCGATGGGCTCGCGTTCATTCACGCCGGCGGCACGCTGCTCGAGCGCACACTCGCCCCGGGAGAGACTCTGCGAGTCGACACCGGCTGCATCGTCGGCTTCCAGCCGTCGATCGACTACGACATCCAGTTCGTCGGAGGCATCAAGACCGCGCTCTTCGGCGGCGAGGGACTTTTCTTCGCAACGCTTCGCGGTCCCGGAAAGATCTGGCTGCAATCGCTGCCCTTCTCGCGCCTCGCCGGAAGGATCATTGCCGCGGCGCCGAAGACAGGCCGCGGCGGTAAGGGCGAAGGCTCGCTGCTCGGCGGCCTCGGCCGCGTGCTCGACGGGGACAATTCGTAGGGGCTCAGTCTCTCGAGCGCCTGTAGGCGGCGCAACGAGAGATCTTCCGTCCAAGTGGTCTGAGGCCGTCCCGCACGAATTGGTAAACGACGCCGGTTAGTTCTGTCCTGCTGATTCTTCTTCCACCACGCCAAGCACCTTTAGCTCGCCGATGCTGACGCGTGGTGTGCGGTCGAACTGACGAACCAGACGACCACTATCGTGCCCGAAGTAGCGCGAGGACTTTTCAATCATCGCGATCAACTTTTCGTCAAACCGGTTGCCGCGCGCCTGGATGCTTGTGACCGTGCGCCAAAGGCCCTTGTTCGTGTTGTGTTGCAGGGCCTCTTGGAAGTCATACGCGGTCACGGAGACATAGTAGCGCTCGGTCTCGAGGTCGGCGATCAGATCCCGGTAGGAGTCGCCCGCCCCGGCGAAGAGGCTCGTGTTGTCACGGGCGCTCAACTCGGCGGAGTAGCCGAGGAGGTTCGCGTTGTGCGTGTTCGCATCGTCGCGAATCTGTTCGCCCATCCGGATTTCCATTATGCCCTGGATCATCTGTGCCTTCGCTGCCTCAGCGATTGCGGCGTTCACCTGCCCCTCTGTCTGCTCCGGAGAGAAAGATATCGCGCTCGGCGGCACCTCATTTCGACTTTCAAATGCGACCGGACTTCCACCAATTCCCATGCCGAGTTGTTGCAGGCCATCAAACCCCTGCAATCCCTGGACCAGCAAGTTTTGATGACCCGCGCGGTCGAACGGGATCGTCTTGCCCCAGTGGATGACGAGCATGATGTCCGCCTTCTTTGCGTCCTTCGCCGGGAAATATCCATGGTTCGCAAGGTATTTTCCGAGGATGCGCACGATTCCAGCGAACTTGACGTTGTCGATCGAGGGATCTGCTCCCAGTCCCGGGACATACCCGCCCTGCGAGACGACATAGGTCTGAAGCGCTGGCGAACCGTCCGGTCCCGCCGGACGCTCGTAACCGTTGAACGACCGGGAGAAAACCGCGGTCACGACCGAATCCGTGTCGCCAATCGCTGTCGCGACGTTCGAAATTCCAACGCAGAGCAACGCTGCGGCAATGGTGCGAAGAGAGGGAGTCTTCATGATCATCTATGGGGTTAGTGCGTTCGTAATTAAGTGCAAACTCGCGCCGGTGTGTGGCTCAGGAACTGAACCGACACCCATTCATGGTGTTACTGAGGTCAGTTTTCTCAAGTCACCAATCGGTATTCCCCGTTCATAACACCGACGGGGACCGACACCCTTCAAGAATTTCCTAATCACACCTTCGTCTTGAAATACGCGATCGTGCGCTTGAGGCCGTCCTCGAGCGGGACGGTCGGCTCCCACTTGAGCACGCGCTTCGCGAGCGTGATATCGGGCTGGCGCTGCTTCGGGTCGTCCGACGGGAGCGGTTTATGGACGATCTTCGATTTGCCGCCGACCAGCTTGATCGTCATCTCGGCGAGCTGGAGCATCGTGAACTCTCCGGGGTTTCCGAGGTTCATCGGGCCGACGGTCTCGTCTTGGTTCATGAATCGCACGAAGCCCTCGATGAGATCGTCGACGTAGCAGAACGAACGCGTCTGAGTGCCGTCACCGTAGATGGTGAGGTCCTCGCCGCGGAGCGCCTGCACGATGAAGTTCGAGACGACGCGACCGTCATTGGCGAGCATGCGCGGTCCGTAGGTGTTGAAGATTCGGATGACGCGGATATCGACCTTGTTCTCGCGATGGTAGTCGAAGAAGAGCGTCTCGGCGCAGCGCTTCCCCTCGTCGTAGCACGAGCGCTTGCCGATGGGATTGACGTGACCCCAGTAACTTTCGGGCTGCGGATGCACCTCGGGATCGCCGTAGACCTCGGATGTCGACGCCTGAAACACGCGTGCCTTCACGCGCTTCGCGAGGCCGAGGCAGTTGATCGCTCCCATGACCGACGTCTTTGTAGTCTTGATCGGGTTGAACTGGTAGTGCGGCGGCGAGGCGGGGCACGCTAGGTTGTAGATCTGTTGCACCTCGACCTTGAACGGATCCACCACGTCCCAGCGCATGAACTCAAACGCGGGGTTGCTCATCAGGTGCGCGACGTTCGAGCGCTGGCCCGTGAAGAGGTTGTCGAGGCATACGACTTCGTGGCCGTCCTTGATGAGGCGGTCGCAGAGATGGCTGCCAAGAAATCCGGCACCGCCGGTGACTAGGATGCGCATGGGTGGGCGGAGGTGAGAGTGAAAGTGAGAGTGAGGAATGGCCGGTTTGCGAGCCGGCAGTCGGCGCGACCTCGAAGAGTCAATCGTCGTAGATCGTGGAGCGGTGTCCGACCTCGACGACCACCACGATCAAGACCGACTTCTCCAAGCGGCAAATTAAACGCCAGTCGCGAATCCTGTATCGCCACAACCTGTGTATCGATCCCCGGAGCGGTTTGCCAAAGAGCTCGGGATTGGCGGCACCGTGGATGCGAGTTTCGAGCCACCGCGTAATCTCCGCACGGGCTGCCGGCCCGAGCTTGTCCAACTCCCGGTCCGCATCCTCGTGGACCTTATATGTCCACGCCACGGAGGAACTCCTCCCGAGTCAGAAGCTTAGTCCCTTCCTTCAGATGCTTTTCCCACGCCGCATCGCCGATCCGTGCATCGCGCTCGTCCTCGACGGCCTCGCGCAGTTCCGCTGCGAACCTCTCCAGCTTGGCGAGCCTCTCGTCGTTGGCGCTGGCCACCCCGTCGAGGGCGGCCTTCTTGATGTAGGCGGCGGGCGACATCCCGCGGCGTCGCGCGGCGGCGTTGATCTTGCGCTTTTCGGCGGGCGAGAGGCGGATGGAGGTCGGGTGCGAGGCCATGCACTACATGTGTAGTCGGCGCCACGGGATGTCAACCTGGTGCCCGGCGCGCTGCACCGTTCGCTTGCCGTCGGCACAAATCTACTTCCTTGTCGGCACGGCATCTCCCCGGCGTTCACCATGCACTCCCCATGACAAACGGTCGCGACCCCATCGCTGTTGAAAGAGCATTGCTCCGCGAAGCGCGTGCGAAGGGACGCCTCGCTACGTTCGCCGCTTATATCCGCTGCTCCGGGCCCGGCTGGCTGCAGGGCGCGATCACGCTCGGCGGCGGCTCGCTCGCCGGGAGTCTTTATCTCGGTGTGATCAGCGGCTACAGCCTCCTTTGGATCCAGGTTGTCGCGATGGGAGCGGGTGTCGTGATGCTGAGCGCGATCACGTATGTGACGCTCACGACGGGCAAGCGACCGTTCGAAGCGATACGCGAGCACATCAATCCTGTGCTCGCATGGGGCTGGGCCATCGCAACATTGATTGCGAACATCGTCTGGTGCCTGCCGCAATTCTCGGTCGCCACCGCGGCGGCGCTGCAGAACCTCGCTCCCGGTTTGCCTGAAGCAATTGGTGGCACGGCGTCAAAAGTGACCGTGTGCGCCGCGATCCTCGTCACGTCGATCGCGATTGCGTGGCTCTACGACAGCGGACGCCGCGGCGTGAAGGCGTTCGAACAGATCCTCAAGCTGATGGTCGCGATGATCGTCTTGTGCTTCTTCGGGGTGGTGCTCAAGCTCGCCGCGAGCGGCGGCGATTTTTCGTTCAGCACGCTGCTCGCTGGGTTCGTGCCAGACTTGGGCCTGCTTAGTCGCCCCGCCGACACTCTTGCCGGCGCGATTGCCGCAACCGGTGCGCACGCGGCGCATTGGAGCGGAGTCATCGTGGCCGAGCAACGCGACATCATGATCACGGCCACGGCGACGGCGGTCGGCATCAACATGACGTTCCTGCTGCCCTACTCGATCTTGAAGAAGGGCTGGGACAAGGAATCGCGCGGGCTCGCGATCTTCGATCTCGGATCGGGCCTGTTGATTCCGTTCGTCCTCGCGACGAGCTGCGTCGTGATCGCGGCGAGCTCACAGTTTCATGGGAAACCGCAGCCCGGTGTGCTCGAAGGCACCGCACCCGCCGCGATGATCAATCAATTCAACGGCCTGCTCGAGGCGCGTCTGAAGTCCGAGATCGGCGCGGAGGCCGTCGCTGCTCTCCCTGCGGACGCGCGGGCCGCTGCGATTGCTGCGCTGCCCGAAGGCGATCGCCGCATTGCCGCCATGCTTGTGCGGCGGGACGCATTCCACCTCGCGGAGTCGCTCGAGCCGCTCACCGGCCGCACGATGGCGCACTACGTCTTCGGGCTCGGGGTGCTCGGCATGGCGGTCT
>DATKCJ010000333.1:0-3337 GCA_035513275.1 Opitutaceae bacterium | reverse complement strand
GTCCACAAGGCCATCAGCGAACTTCCGAACCGCCGCGCACCGCGCTCGTTGATCGACCGGGTGAACGCCGCGATCGCGATGCGTGAGGCGTTGCCGTGGCATGCGCGCGGGTTCACAGCGTGGCCCGCGTCGGCGCGGATTCTTACGGTCGTGGCGGGAGTCGCGGCGGTCGCCGCGTTTGCGTGGCTCGGTGTCGTGGGCACACAGTTCTTCTCCGCGAACCCCGTGAGTGAGATCGCGACAGAGCGCGCTCCGATGATCTCGGCGCTCGGCTCGGCGTTCATCACCGTGCTCGATGGGCTCAAGATCGCCATCGAGCGTGTCGCGCAACCCTACCTCTTGGCTGCGCTCATCATCATGGGTGCCGGCTACGCTGCGTGCATTGGCGCCGGCGCGGGCGTCTACCGCTTCCTGCACTCGCATCGTGAATAGAGAAGCAATTTACCCCACCCCGAATTTCATGAAATCATTCAGAATACTTGTCCTGTTCCTCGCCGCCTTCGCGGCGGCTCCCGCAGCATTGGTTGCGCAGGAGGAGACGCCCGCGAGCGCCGTAGCGCCTGCGACTGACGAGCAGCAAGCCATCGCTCCAGCTCCCGAGGTCGCGCTTGAACCCGCCGCTGAGCCAGGGGAAGTCGAGGAGGTCGAGGCATCCGCCGTTGAGGAGACAGTCTCGCCCGCTGCTACCGCCGAGGAATCGCCGCCCGCGGTGGCAGAGGACGCCGCCGAATCCGACGAAAACTCCGCGAAGCCGGATGAATCTTCAGAGCCCGAGAAGAAGTGGGTGCGCCGCAACGAAGTGGTGGGCATCGGACAGGACGTCCACGTGAAGGCCAACGAGCGCGCCGGCCAAGTGGTGGTCATTTTTGGCAACCTCGTGATGGACGGAATGGTCGATGGGGAGGTCGTCGTCATCGGTGGCAAGGCCAAGATCAATGGCCCGATCAAGGGAGAGCTGGTGCTTGTGCTTTCAAATGGCGAACTCGGCCCGGATACATCGGTGCGAGGCGATGCAGTCGTCGTGGGTGGCCGGCTTTCCAATCCCCATGGCGTCGCGATCGGAGGCAGCACGGTTTCGATCGAGCAGCACTTCCCGCAGTTTGGCGTCGGGCTGGACTGGTTCCGTCAGGGACTCGTCCTAGGCCGCCCGATGGTGCCATCGATGCGGATGACCTGGATTGTCGCGGGCGCGTTTCTCGCGTTCTACCTGTTCCTGGCGTTGCTGCTTGGTCGCGCAGTGAATGTCACTGCGGCGACGCTCGAGACGCGTCCCGGCGGCACACTGCTCGCGGCGCTGTTGTTCCTGCCCGCGTTTCCGCTCTTCATATTGTTGCTGGCGGCGACTGGTATCGGCGTGTTGCTCATTCCGTTTGTGATGATCGGCGCGTTCTTCGCGGCGATCTTCGGCAAGGTGGCGTTCCTCGCGTTTGTCGGCCGGGCAATTCTCAGGCCCGCCGGGGAGAATACGATGGGCATCGCGGTGCTCACGACCCTCGTCGGCGGCATCGTCATATCTCTCCTTTACGGCATTTGGTATCTGGGCTTCGCACTTTGGGCGCTAACTACGTGGATCGGAATCGGCATGGTGTTGATGACGATCCTGAATGCGGTGAAGCGTGAGCGTCCGAAAGTCGCGCCCGCCGTTGCGACTCCGCCTCCAACTGCGCCCACGCCAGCAGCACCTGCAAACAGCGAAGGCGCGATGGCGCTGAGTGCGCCGGTTGCGTCGGGACTCGCAGGCAGCGAGCCTGGCGCGGCAGCAGGATTTGTATCGGAGCCGCCGCCCGCGCCGCAGCCCCCACCACTCGTTCCGCCGTTGCAGCCGGGTGCGGCGCCGCTTGGGGCACCTGTTTCTCCGGTCGGCTACGAGCGCGCGAACTTTGGCATCCGCCTTGCGGCGATCCTGATCGACACGATCCTCGTCGGCGTGGTCGTGGGCTCGATCGGAGGTGGCGGCGTTTTCCCGCTCTTCCTTGGGGTTTATTGTGCGCTCTTGTGGTTCTACCGCGGGACAACGGTCGGCGGAATCGTCTGTGGGCTGAAAGTGGTGCGCCTGGATGCGCGGCCGGTGGACTTCGCGACCTCGATCGTGCGGACTCTTGGTGCGTATCTCTCGATGATTTGCGTTGGGCTCGGATTCCTGTGGGTGATCTGGGATCCCGAGAAGCAGACATGGCACGACAAGATCGCTGGCACGACCGTCATCCGCGTGCCGAAGGGAATGTCACTGGTCTAGCCTGGAGGTTTCAGATGAGAATCCTGCTCACTTTTCTGGTTTGGTGCCTGCTCTTTGTGCTTTGCTGGCCGCTGGCGATCCTCGCGATCGTGCTGTTTCCGCTGGTCTGGCTGGTCGCGCTCCCGTTTCGAGTCGCAGGGCTCGCGCTAACAGGGCTGTTCTCGCTTCTGGGTGCGATCTTCATGCTTCCCGCGAGACTGCTGGGCGGTGGCAGACGACCTGCCTGAGCTCTGGGAGGTGTTGGCGGAAGCGGAGTCGGAGACGTTTGCTCCGACCTTGTCTTTTGAAACGGGGCTGCTTGTTTTCGCGGCATGACGAAGCCGGTTGTTGGGATCATCATGGGAAGCGCATCTGACTGGGACGTAATGCAGAACTGCGCGCAGACGCTTGATCAGCTCGGCGTCGCGTATGAGAAGCGGGTGATCAGCGCCCATCGCACCCCGCACCTCGCCATCGAGTGGTGCGGAGGCGCGGAGGGGCGCGGGCTGAAGGTGATCATCGCCGCGGCAGGCGGTGCGGCACATCTGGCTGGGGTGGCCGCAGCTCTCACGCCGCTTCCGGTGCTCGGTGTCCCCATGGAGTCGGCGTCGTTGAAAGGGCTCGATTCGTTGCTCTCTATGGTCCAGATGCCGGCCGGTATTCCTGTCGCTACGCTTGCGATCGGCAAACCCGGGGCGATCAATGCGGCATTGTTCGCTGCGGCAATCCTCGCGATCGGCGACATCCCGACGAAAGTAGCGCTCGACGGCTTTCGTGCTGCGCAGACGAAGAAGGTTTCGGAAGTGAAACTGCCGTAAGCGCCGGTCGGCGATGTTCGCGCAAGTAAGTCTCGGCCAGAGTTATTAAGATGCAGGAGCGCCCTCAAGGCCTTTGGTAAGCGGGATGAATACTTGATTCGGGCTTAGCGTGAGTTTCCGGACAACGCCGGCAATGCGCGCGAGAGCAGCAAGTTACCAAGACTGATGTCACAAAAATGTTGCATCACCGTGACGAAGTCCTAATCGTCCCGCGCAAGTGATTACCGGGCCGATCCCGGGGTTGCAGTCCGTCAAACTACAATACAACGCATCCTAACATGATGTTCTCCCCCAAGAGCAAACG
>DATKCJ010000332.1:0-13415 GCA_035513275.1 Opitutaceae bacterium | reverse complement strand
CTGCCCCGGTGTAGAAAGGTCCCTTGATCGCCCAATCGTGCGGGAGTTTGACGCGCTCCCATTTACTGTCGTCGAAGCCGGACTGCACGAACGGAAAGTCGCTGCCGGGATCGCCCTCGGGGCGAACGTGGCGCTTCGCGGGGTCGAAGATGAATGCGTTTCCTGAGGGTAGGATCCACGGCTTGAGAACGCGCTGGGTTGCGGCGACGTCGATGGCCTCGGTGGGTTTGGCGTCGGCGGGCCGGCCCTCGTGCGAGTCGACGATCTCCGGGCGCACGTCGTAGATCAGATCGTCCGCTTCATCGGCCGAGGCGTATTTGAAGAACGTCCAGTCGTCGTTGATCGAGATGCGTTCGCGGGACGAAGCGGGATCGGATTGCGCCTGCATCAACGGGCTCGCAAGCAAAGCAAGGCTGCCAAGCAGAGCAGTGGAGTGGCGCGCAGGTCGAGTTTCGAAGCGGAGTAGATTTGGAATCATCGCGTGAAGTCGTTGCCGGCGGATGCACCGCGCGGACTTGGTAACGGGTGGGGCAGCATGCCATTCAGACAGAGCGCGACGCAAGGCCGCCCGGCGTTCTGACAATAGAGCACGGGCGGGAAACCACGGCCAACGCGGCAAGGTCGGTTTGTGAAATGACCGCACATCGCCTGCGTGAGAAGGCCGCTTTGACAGGCATCGGTTATCGGCGAGCATTTCGGTGTGCCGCTTCGCTATCTCACAATTGATTTCAACTCCTTCTTCGCTTCGGTGGAGCAGCAGGAGCGGCCGGAACTTCGCGGACGGCCTGTGGGCATCGTGCCCGTGATGGCCGAGACCACCGGCTGTGTCGCCGTGAGTCTCGAGGCCAAGGCTGCCGGCTTGAAGCGCAACGTCCGTGTCGCCGATGCCCGCCGGATTTGTCCCGACATCGTCATCGTCGAGGCGCGGCCCGAGGTTTACATCAACTATCACCGGCGGCTGAAAGACATCGTCGCCTCGCTCGTGGCGGAGATGGAGGTCCAGTCCATCGACGAGGTGACGGCCCGGCTGCATGCGCTGCTGTCTCGCACCGAAGCCGAGGACCTGGCGAAAAGGATCAAGTGCAAGATCGCCGACGAGACCGGCGCCTTGCTGCGCAGCTCCATCGGGATCGCGCCGACGTGGTTGCTGGCCAAGGTCGCCTCCGACATGCAGAAGCCCGACGGGCTCGTGATCCTCGACGACGAGGACGTTCCGGCAAAACTCCTGCATCTCGCGCCCGGCGACATCGCAGGCATTGGTCCCAACATCCAGCGCCGCCTCGCCGAGCACGGAATCACCACGATGGCTCAGCTCTTCGCCGCGAGGAAGGCCGAGTTCCGGGGAATCTGGGGAGGCGTGCGCGGCGAACAGATCTGGCGGCTGCTTCACTGCGAGGACCTGCCTTTCTTCGAGCAGAAGAGCGGCCAGAGCATTGGCCATGGTCACGTGCTGCCGCCAGACAAGCGCAACCACGCCGACACGCTCGCCGTGCTGCACCGGCTGCTGCAAAAGGCCGCGATGCGCCTGCGCCATTCCCGGCAATACGCCGGCGCGTTGACTCTCTCCATCGATTACGCGGACGAGACGCACTGGTCGGAGAGCATCCGTTTGAGCGAAACTCAGGATACACTGCGACTCACCCGCGCGTTGAACGACCTGTGGCGAAAACTTCCCGAGAAATTCCTCCGTCGCAAACCGATGCGCCTCGGCGTGCATTTGACGGACCTGATCGACCTCCGGATGCACACGCCCGATTTGTTCGAGGAACCGGCGGCGCAGGCGCACGGCCGCCTCTTCGATGCCGTCGATCACCTCAACAAGGTGTTTGGCAAGAACACGGTCTATCTCGGCGGCGCGCACGGCGCGACGAAGGACGCGCCCATGCGCATCGCCTTCACCCGCATCCCGGAGCCCGAGATCGAGGAGATCGACCGGAGCTATCAAAGGCGCCTCAAGAAACCGCCAAAGCCCGCGTCGCCCGAACCGGAAGCGTGGTGAGAGGAGTTCGCTTCCGAAGGTAGGGCGGTCCCGCCATACCTTGCCTCCGGCTCAACTCTCTTCGCGCTTCTCGAGGATCGTAACCGTGTCGCCGACGCGGATGGTGCCGTGATCGGGGGCGTGGACGAAGTTCTGGCCGAACTGCACGGCACCGTCGGCGCCGCGACGATAGGTCGAGAGCGTCGCGAGCGGCTCCTTTGCGCGCTCGCCGGTGTGTTGGTCGGTCGTGATTACGACGCAGCGACCACACGGCCCGGCCGCGTGCAGTTCGACGTTGCCGATGCGGATGCGCGTCCAAGTGTCCTCGTAGTAGGGTCCGCAGCCGGTCACGACGATGTTCGGCCGGAAGCGATCCATTGGCACAGGCACTTCGAGCCGGGAGTTGAGGTCGCCGATCGACGCAATCGAAGTGATGAGGAATGGAAACGCATCGCCGAACGCCACGAGTGATCCGCCGCGAGCCTTGAGTGCTTCGGGCGTGCGCTTCTCTGGAATCGTGCGCTTGTAATCGCGGGCCGCACGCACGAGCCGCACGGGACTGCCGAGCAATCCGGTGAGCAGCGTCGCGATCTCGTCGCCGCAATCCTCAGCGAGGACAGTGTCGCGCCAGATGGTCACCTCGCGCGGCGACACGCCGACGGGCGGGCGCTTCGGCACTTCGACGGGTTGGAGGTGATGGTGATCGACCGAAAACGTCCAGTTGCCGGCCGACGGGCGGACACGGATCTTCGCCATCTGCGGATGCTCGCGTTGCGTCAGGAATCGACCGTTGGCATCGACGATGAGAAAGCGGCGGTCGTCGACGGGGCCGATGGTGTCGATGTCCATCTCGAGCACCGCGAGTCCGCGGCACGATTTCACCGGGTGGATGTGGAGCGAGCTGACCTGCATGGAGGGATGGTCAATCAAAGCGAATCAGGAGTGAACCAAGGAGGAAATGAGAGGGAAACAGGGAGTGAGGGAGTGAGGGACGAGGGGAACCGCGAAGGACGCGAAGAGCCGCGAAGGGATTAGAGGTTTCGACACTCTGCTGGCCAGCAGAGCACGAATGTCCGCAAGTCTGCGCGGGATTCATGATTCATGGTCGTGGTCTGGCCGTCGTTCAAAACAATCCATTTTCCCGATCCGCTTCGTGTCGATTCGTGAAATTCGTGTCTCTCCGTTTTCACCTTAGCGTCTCTGCGCGTTTTTCGCGGTTCAAAACCCGTGTGCCTATTCGCGCCGGAGTTCGGGCGTGGTGATTTCCCTCAGCGACTCGTCGACTGGATCGAGCGTGGGCAGCGGCTTGGCGCCGCTGACGCCGAGTTCGGAGAATTTCCGCGCGCCGGGCAGCACGCTGCGCTCGAGCGAGCCTACGGCGTTGTTGTAGGCTGCGACGGCGCCGCCGAGACCTTTGCGCATTCTCTCGAAGTGATCGGCGAACGTCACCACACGATCATAGAGGTCGCGGCCGAGTTTCGAGATCTCCTCGGCGTTCTTGGAGAGCGCGTCGTGCCGCCAGCCGTAGGCGGCGGCCTTGAGAAGTGCGATGAGTGTCGAGGGCGTGACGAGCAGCACGCGCGAGCGAATCGCGCGATCCATGAGTGCGGGGTCGGCCTCGAGTGCAGCGGCGAGAAACTGATCGCCGGGGAGGAAGAGCACGACGAGTTCGGGCGAAGGTTGGAACTGTTCCCAATACGCGCGAGCCGAGAGTGAGTCGACATGCGCGCGCACGCGAGCCGCGTGCTCGATGAGCTTGGCGGCGCGCACGTTGGGATCGGTGGCGGCTGCGGCCTCGCGGTAAGCGTCGGTCGGCGCCTTGGCGTCGACGACGATCTGCTGGCCGAGCGGGAGCTTCACGACGAGATCGGGACGGCTCGCACCGCTGACTTCCTGCTCGGTGAAATCGCAGTGCTCGACCATGCCCGCGAGCTCGACGACGCGGCGCAACTGGATTTCGCCCCACGTGCCGGAGGTCTTCGTGGCGCTGAGCGCGGTGGAGAGCTTCGCCGTCTCACCATGAAGCGCGGCCTGCTGTGCGCCGAGATTCTTGAGCTGCTCCGAAAGCTGACTGTAGGCGCCGGCTCGGTTTTTCTCGAGCTCGCCGATCTTGCCGTCGACTTTGTCGAGCGATTCGCGAAGCGGCTTCACGAGCGCATCGATCGCGAGCTGGCGTTTCTCGAGGTCGCCCTTCGCGCCTTCCTGAAACTGGGAGAGGTGCGCTTGTGCGAGCTTGAGGAACTGCTCGCTGCTGCCCTTGAGCGCCTCGGCTGCGGCGGCGTTGAACGTCTCGGTGAGCCGCGTCTTCGCATCCTGCAACTCCTCGAGCCTCGCGCGCAGGCCCGCGGCGGAAGTTTCGAGCTCGAGCACTCGCGCGCGATGGGCGGAGAGTTCGGCCTCGAGTTTCGCGGCGGCGGCCTCGGCCGCGGTCGTGCGCACGGCGAGCGTGGCTTCGCGTGTCCGCAGCACCAGCCATGCGCCCACTGCGCCGACGACTGCTCCCGCGATGGCGAATAGCCACTCCACGAGAGTCAGGTGGACCCGGACGGCTCGGGCTCCGCCGCGGGGACCGTGTGTGCAGGAAACCAGACTGTCATCGTCGTGCCTTCGCCGGGGCGTGTCTTGATGCGCAGGCAACCGTGACTCGCCTTCACGAGGCGCGTGACGATGGACAGGCCGAGCCCGGTTCCCTTGCCGGGCTCCTTGGTGGTAAAGTAGGTCTCGAGGATTTTCGGAAGGATCTCGGGAGAAATTCCGGAGCCCTCGTCCTGCACGGTGATTGAGACGAGCGGCGCGGTGTTGGCAAACGTGTCGGAGCCGAAATAAATCTCGTCGGACTTGTTCGCGAACACCGCGAGGTTGCACGGCTGGCTCTGAAGCACAGCGCCGATGCGCACGACCTGCGCCTTGTCGGTGCTCTGCAGCGCGTTGACGACGATGTTGAGCAGGATCTGGATCAGGTCCGTGGCGTTGACGGCCGCGGCCATGTCGTTCTCGAGCTGGGTGATCTCGATGCGACTGCTGCCGAGCGAAGGATGGCTGCGGACGAGCGCCTCGAGGTCGGAGAGTATCTGGTTGACGGCGATCCAGTCGGTATCGTTGGCGACGCGGCGCATGACGCGGAGGTAGCGCGAGGCGATCGCGCAGCACGTCTTCACCTGGCGCGAGATGGCGGCGAGGTTTTCGCGTACGCTGTCGAGATCGCGGCCCGCGAGGGTGGACGCGCGCGCGAGGCGGTTTTGAAGGATCTCGACGAAGCCGCTGATGATCGTGAGCGGATTGTTGAGGTCGTGGATGACGCCGGCGTAGATCTCGTTTGCGGTGCGCGTCATCTCCTCGCGGGAGAATGCGTCGTTGAGCTGCTCGCTGAGCTGGTTGAGGCGGTCGGCGTTGACGGAAACGTTTTCCGAAATCTGGCGCAGACGGATCGCGCGGCCGACGGCCTCGCGAATGGTCGTGAGGTCGAAGGGCTTGTTGAGATAGTCGGCTGCGCCGAGGCGGAGGGCCTGCTTGGCGGTGTCGAGCGTCTCGTAGGCGGTGAGCATGATGACCTCGATGTGCTGGTCGATGTGCTTCAGCCCCTGGAGAATCTCGATGCCGGTCTTGCCGGCCATGCGGATGTCGAGGATCGCGATGTGGATGGGGTTCTGGCGGGCCCACTCCAGTGCGAGGTCGCCGTCGGAAAACGTCTGAACGTTGAACTCGTTCTTGAAGACCATCCGGATAGAGGTGCGCGGGCCCTCCTCGTCGTCGACGACGATCATGGTGAGCTTTGGCTTCTCGGACATCGTGGTCAGATGAGAATCAGCGCGGGCGGGCGGGCGCAAGCCTTGTGAGCCCTGACAGGGGGTTCAAAGGACATTCTGTGGGGGCCGAGGTTCAAAAATCCTGCGGGAATCGGATAACCACGTCGGGATCATCGGGCCGGGCGCGCAGCCGCACCTCGAGGTGGCCGCCGTGGTCGGTGATGATCTTGCGCGCGACTGTGAGGCCGAGGCCCACGCCGGTGTTTCGCTTGGTGCAGAAAGGCTCGAGGGCGCGCTCGACGGTCTCGGAGTTGAAGCCGGCGCCGCTGTCGCGCAACGATACGACGAGCGAGTGCTCGCCGGATTGTGGGTCTGCATTTGCAATGTGCACTGCGACCGAGGGCGTCCGGCCGCCGGACTGGAGCGAGTTGAGGAAGATTTCCTTGAAAGCGTGAAAGAGGCTGGGGCGGTGCACCTTCACGAGCGGGTCGTCGATGGCGCTGTCGATCTCGAGCGTGCCGTCGGGGCTGACGAGCGTGCGCGCGGCGTTGAAGCTCTCGCGCAGGAGCGGCTCGAGCGGGATGATCTCCGCCGGCGAAGGCTGCGTGTGCGAGAGGTAGAGCATCTGCTCGGTGAACCGCTGGATGCGGCCGGTCTCGACCTCGAGTGCGTGCTTGAGCGACTGGCGGAAATCGTCGTTGCCGTATTCGGAATCGAAGAGCTGCTGGTGCGTGGTGAGTGGCACGAGCGAGTTGCGAATCTCGTGCGCGAAACGCCGCGCCATGAGCGCGGTGAGCTTCAGGTTCGCCGCCTCAATCTCCGCGCGCTTCGCGGCCTCGACCTGCGTGAAGTCCTCGATGATCGCCATCGCAGGCTGCGGGAGTTTTCCGTCATTGGGGAACGGCACGAGCGTGAACCGGAAAACGCCGCCTGGCTTCGACGGCAGCGCCATCTCGAACGGCGCCGACTCGACGCCCTTCTCGATCAACTCGTGGAGCGAGTCCCTGAGCGCGCGCGGCAGATCCTCGAAGCGATTCGGCGCTCCGCCTGTGCCCGGCGAGCCGAGGAACTCGACGCATGCGCGGTTCGCGTGGAGCAGATTGAGGTCCGCGCCGACGACGAGCGTGCCGCTCGTCATGCCAGTGAGCATGTCGGAGAACAGCCGTTGGCTCGCAGCGACCTGGCCGTGAAGCCAGCTGTTGCGCAGCGCGAGGCCGAGCTCCTCCATCAGGTGAAAAACCATCTCGAGTTCCGATGCCGAGAATGCATCGCCGGTGAGCTTGCCGCCGAGCACGACTGCGCCGATGCAGCGCTCGCGGTCGTGCACGGGCACCGCGATGCGTCCGCCGAGGATATCCATTTCGCGGATCATCCGCGGATCGTCGTGCCGGTGCGTCGCGGGAGCCTCGAACGGATGACGCACGATCTGGCCTGTGCGCGCGACATGCTCGCCGATGCCGTGCGAGCGGGAGAGTTCGAAGCAATCGATGATCGCCTTCGGGATTCCCACCGATGCGATGCACGAGAGCCGCGGCGAAGACACGGATGCGCCACGCCACGGCTGCATGTCGGGACTCTCGACGAAGAGCGCGGCGCGATTCACCCCGAGGATCTCGCGGAGCTTGGCCAGGAAGGATTGCGGAAACTGGCGGTCATCGATCGAGCAGCCGAGCACGCGCGACAAGTCGCGCAGGATCCCCAGCGTCGGCGCGGGCTGTCGCCACTCCATCGCTGGAGCCGGAGCCGGTGGTGGTGGCGGCGGGGCCGCCGGAGTGTGCCGGTAGGCCGCCGGCCTGAACGGCTCCGGCGCCTGCCGCCCTAGAATCGAATCGACCGCTTCGCGCGACAGGGGCGGGCGCAGGACGAGGTCCGAACCCGCGAGGTAGAGGATGTTTTCCTCGGCGGGGGTGGTGCCCACGTAGAGGATGATGCGCAGCGACGGATACCGGGCGCGTAGTTGCCCGGCTGTGGCAGCGGCCCCGGCATCCGCCGCGTGGGGGATGATCACCGCTGCGTCGAAGATCCCGGCTTGTAAAGCAGGCTCAGCGGCCGTGAGGTCGGGGAATAAGGAGGACTTCCAACTTGCCGATGAGGAAAACACCCTAACTCGGTCTGAAAGAGTGGGTGTCTGGGCGAGGATTAACAGGTGTGCCACCAAGGGAATGGACAATGATAAGTCTCGGCTGGGCAAGAGTTAGAATCGATAGTCTCTGCTTGAATGCAACTGGATTCTCTCCCATCCTCACGTCGTTCCAGGCGATGCTGAACTGTTAGTTTGAACCAATTTCCTCAATGCCTGTCCCGATTTGGCCCGCCGGTCGGGAAGCGGGCATAAAATCATGTCGACCACGTCCGAACGCGCTGCCGAGCAGGTAATAACAAGCGAACTGGTCATCTACCCGAGTCTCGACGGGAAAAAGATCGTGGCATTTCTCGACCATTCAGGGGACGAGTGGGAAGGGCGGCCGTTCGTCGTCGTGACCCCGAAATACGGGGAGAGCAAAAAGAACAACATCCAACTGGCCTATTATCTGGCGGCCAATGGCTTGAACATCCTGCGTTTCGACCACACGCGGCACGTCGGCGAGAGCGACGGCAGCATGTTCGATTTCACTCTGCAGCACGGTGTCGAGGACATCATTGCATCGACGGATTACCTACAAAGGCGGTTCGGGATTTCCCAGGTCAGTCTCGTGGCGAGCAGCCTGTCCGCGCGCACCGCGCTTCGCGCCGCGGCCACGGATGTGCGAGTGCGACACCTGGTGTCGATCGTGGGTGTCGTCAATGTGCGCGACACGCTCTTCAAAGTCTACCGCGAGGATCTCATCAGCGAACACATCGCCGGGCGCGTCTGGGGCGTGGGCGACATGCTCGGCCACGAGGCGGACTTCGACATTTTCCTGAAGGGTGCGGTCGACCATGACCTGCATGATTGGGATGGCACGATACGCGACCTCGAGAAGATCGAGATACCCGTGTCGATGTTTCCCGCCGAGTCGGACACCTGGGTGGACTTCAACGAGATCACGAAGATCCGCGATCGTTTCCACAATGTGCGCGTGCACTTGATCATCGGCGCGATGCACGAGGTTCGCGAAAACCTCGAGGCGAGCGAGAGGGCGTTTCGCCAGATCGTGAAGGAGACGTGCCGCTGGGCGTTCGGCCGCGAGATTCAGGACGACGCGATCCGCATGCCCGACAAGAAGACGATGCTCCGTCAAAACAAGCTCGAGCGTGAGCGCCTCAAGCGCGCGCGCCCGGTCACTGAGAAGGAGCCGGATTTCTGGAGCAAGTATCTGAAGCGTTACGAGTTGATGGAGCACGTGGGCGACTACCAGGAATACCTGAACCTCGTCGGCGATCTCTTCGGCCCAATCCATGGCGGCGACGTGCTGCTCGACGCGGGCTGTGGCAACGGCCTGCTCGGTCTCTGGGTGATCCGCGACCTGGTCACACGTGGAATGCCGTTCGACGGCGTGCCGCCGTTCTATCTCGGCATCGATCTCACATCGTCGGGCCTGGGCGACGCTTTCGAGCGGCACACCGGTGGCATCGCCGGGAGCGGAGTCTCCGACCCGCCGCTCGGCCTCGCATACATGCAGATGGATTTTGATTCCTACGTGGAGCGCGCGAACGGCTCGAGAATCATCGACTTCGACGACGGCACGTTCGACAAGATCGCGTGCAGCCTCCTGATCTCCTACCTCAAGCACCCTGAGGCTCTCGTGAAGGAAATGCACCGGCTCCTCCGGCCGGGCGGCCGCATCGTGCTCTCGAGCATGAAACCATTTTGTGATCTCTCGATGCTCTATCGCGATTATGTCGAAGGCGTGTCGACCCCCAGCGAGCTTGATGCCGCGCGAAACCTCCTGCGAGCCGCTGGCGCGATCAAGGTGAAGGAGGACCAAGGCTATTACCGGTTCTATTATGGCGAGGAACTTCTCGAGGTGCTCCGCTCCGCGGGCTTCGTGAACTGCGAAGCGGTCTCGTCCCTTGCCAACCAGGCGTTCGTGGCCTCGGCGTCCAAGTGATTCTATACTGCATCGTCACGGCCTTCGTGAACGCGGTCGCGAGCTTGATCCTCGGCGCGTCCGTGTTTCTGAAGAACGTGCGCGATGGCAAGAACGCCGTCTTCGGTCTCTTCACGATGTCCGTGTCGGCGTGGTCTGCCTTCTACGTGTTGTGGCAGGTCGCCACCGACGTCCCCTCGGCGCTGGCCTACACGAGGGGCGTTTCGTTTTGCGCGATCTTCATTCCGCTCTGTTATTTTCACTTCTCGACGCTTCTCGCCGGGCGGCGCTCCTCCAAGCTGCGCCGGGAACTCAAGATCGGCTACGCGACCGCGCTTCTGCTCGGCGGGCTCTCGCTCACGACGCTGATGATCACCGGCGTGGAGCCGCGCGGAGGCTTTCCGCACTGGCCGGTCGCGGGGGTGCTCTACCCGGTCTACCTGATGCACTTTTTTTATTTCACGGTGCGCACAGTGATGGTGCTGTATCGCGCCTACACCGCCGCCGTGTCGGCGACGCGCGCGCAACTTGGCTACGTCTACTACGCCACGGTCATCGGGTTCATCGGAGGTTCCACGAACTTCTTCCTTTGGTACTCGATCCCGATTCCGCCGGTCGGAAACGGACTCGTCGGCGCATACATCTTTGTTGTGAGCTACGCTGTCGTCCGCTTCAGGCTGCTCGAGGTCGACTACGTGCTTGTGAAGGGTCTTGCCGTCGTGCTCGCGATCCTCGCGCTCGCCGTCCCGATGCCGGTCATTGTGATCATCCTGACCTACCTGACCGGCGGATCGCTGGACTCGGAGATGATTCTACTTCTCTGCGGGGTCAGCCTGCTTGTCACGCCGGCCATGTTCTTCGGCATACCGCTGCTCCGCTACAGGCTCGACCACTTCATCGAGAACCGACTGCTCCGCGTTCGCCTCGGCTATCGCGGCCAGATGCGCGAGGTCACGCGCTCGATCTCTTCGCTCCACGAGGAGGCGGATATTTTTCATCAAGCGGTGAGAGTCGTCATCGAGGCGCTCGGCGCGACTCGCGCGCTCGTGCTCGTGCGCGGCGAGCTCGAGCTCGACTACAAGGTCCGCAGCTCGATCAACTTCGCCAGCTCTTTCCCGATCGGCGCCTCCTTGAAGGACGACCACATCGTCGTGCGCCTCGGCCGCGGAACCTCGTCGGGCCGGCTGCTCGACGAGCTGCGCACTACAGTCGGCGCCAGCCCGGAGGAGAAGCGGGAGGTCGCCGAGTTGCAGCGATTCCATCACGTAGAGGTGCTCGTGCCGATTCTTGCAGACGTCACCTTCTTCGGAATTCTGCTGCTCGGGCCCCGCAGCGCAGGGCGCGCTTATTCGGACTCCGACCTCTCGCTACTCGATGCGCTTTGCGTGCAGATCGCGCTCAGCCTGCGCTCGCGCCAGCTCGAGCGCCGGATGAACCAGACTGAGAAATTGATCTCGCTGGGAACACTCGCCGCGGGCCTTGCGCACGAGATACGAAACCCGATGGTGTCGATCCGCACGTTCTCCGACTTGATTGCAGAACATCACGGCGACCCTGACTTCATGAAGGAGTTCGGCTCGGTCGTCCGCCGCGACATCGCGCGCATCGGCACGATCGTCGAGAACATCTCCGCCTTCGCCGAGAACAACCAGGTGGTGCTCGCGCCCGTGTCGGCGGCCGATGTCGTGCGCGCTGTGCAGGACATCCTCAAGCGGGAGCTGCAGGACACCGGCACGGCGTTCGTGCTTGAGTCCAATGCGTGTCCGAGCGTGCGCGGGAATTTCGGCCAGCTCTCGCAGGTGTTTCTCAACCTCTTCCAAAACGCGATTCACGCGATGGAGAAACGCGAGGAGCGAAAAATCCTCGTGCGGTGCGCGGGCCTCGACCAATCCGGCTCCACGCGTGCGGTGCGCGTGGAGGTAACCGACACCGGCGGCGGCATCGATCAGGAGTTGCTTCCGAAGATCTTTGATCCATTCGTAACAACCAAGGCCACCGGGAGCGAAAAGCGCGGCATGGGCCTAGGACTCGCAATCGTGAAACGAATCATCGACGGACATGACGGGCAGATCGAGGTCTCATCCCAGGCCGGCGTGGGCACGACGTTTGTCGTCACGCTTCCCGTTTGGGAGGACGCCTCCGCATGAGTATGCAACCCGTGCAGTCGCGCGGTGCAGAGAAACGCCGGCCGCAAAGCGCCGAGGCTTTCCGGCGGCTCGCCGAGGCGTTCACGAGGATTTCCGACTTCAGCGAGTTTGTTGGCTATGTGGAGTCGGCGCTCAATCGCGCGGGCGTCTTTGAGAAGGCGCACATCGATCTTCGCATCGGCGATCCGGGCCCGCGGGCGCCTGTGGAGTTCTCCGCATCGCAGTTGACCATGCCTCTCATGCACTCGGGCCGCACGACGGGAGTCATGCGCGTCGCCGGGAAACGCGGGCTGCGACCGTTCAACGCCGAGGACCTTCACTTGATGTCCTCGCTCTCGACTTTCATCGCCTCGCTTGTCGGCCACGCGATTCTTCACGGGGATCTTGTCCGCAACATGGAGGTGCTGCGCCGGCTGGTAGACAGCGCCCCGGTCGCCATCGTCGGTCTCGATGGCAAAGGCGCACCGATCATCGCGAGCCGACGCGCGAGAGTATGGCTCTGCAACGACGAGGCTGCGTCGCTCGATGCCGTTGTCGAATCGCTCGGCGAGTTGAAGGATCCAGCCCGGCTTCCCGGCCGCACGCACCTTCGGCGGCACGGCCGGCTTCTTGTCGCCGAGACCGCGGCACTCCTCGCGGGCGACGAGGGACCCGTCGCGCGCTCGGTTATCATCCACGACCTGACTCCCGAGCAGGCTCGCCTCATGGACGGGTTCAAGCGCGAGCTCTACCGCTGCCAGCTTGAGGAGCGGCCGCTCACGTTCCTGCTGATCGAGTCTGCGACGAAGGCCGACGACCTTTTCCGACACATGCACGACATCGCGGCGAACCTCGGGCCCGACGACGCGATCGGGCCTTACGACGGCAGCCGTGTCGGAGCGGTTCTCTCCGGAAGTGGCGAGCGCGAGGCGGTGGAGTTGCTGCGACGCGTGCGACCACTTCTTGAGATGTGCGAGGCGCGCATCGGCCTCGTGCCGATGGGCAAGATGATGTGCGAGACCGAGCCGATGCTGCAGGCCGCGCTTTCGGGAATGATGTCGCTCGCGGAGATCGTGCGGCCGCGACTCCTCGTGCATGATGATTATCCGGCGGTCGCCGACATGCTGGAGATGATCCTGCGCTCGCGCTACCGCGTAGTGAAGAGCACGTCCGTGCCCGCCACGCTGGGTCTCCTCGGAAACTCGACGTTCGACGGCTTCGTGACCGAGCTCGACCTGAAGGAGACGATTCCCGGGCTCGAGCTCGCGCGTCGCGCCGTGGAAATGCAGCCAGGGCTGCAGACTTTCTTCACGGCAAGCGCCGCGCGCATCCGGAATCCGGAGGACGATCCACTCATCCGCCGTTCGCCGCTGTTGCCGAAGCCCTTCAACGTGCGTGAGGTTCTCGCCGCGGTGGAATCGGCGATCCCGGCGGAGTAGACTTCCGCAGCCCGTTTGTAACGTAATACGTTACAACCTCCACAGCGCTTACCCTTGCCGGTTTGTAACGTATTACGTTACAAACCGGCAGGAAGCGGGCCCTCACCCCGCTCGCG
>DATKCJ010000331.1:0-12986 GCA_035513275.1 Opitutaceae bacterium | reverse complement strand
GCACGGTGCCGCTGCCGACGTTGACGCAGACAAACGGCTCGGCGCCGATGAGCTCGCAGAAATCGAGAAACTCGTGCGTGCCGAAACTATTATCCTCCACCACGCCGCCCCAGTGCGTGTTGATCATCGACGGGCGCTTCTCGCTCGGGCCGATGCCGTCCCTCCAGTGGTATTCGTCGGCGAAGCAGCCGCCCGGCCAGCGGAGCAGCGGGACGTTGAGCTGCTTGAGCGCGGCGACGACGTCGTTGCGGAAGCCTTTTGTGTTTGGGATGGACGAGTCGGGTCCCACCCAGATGCCTTCGTAGATGCACCGGCCAAGATGCTCGGAGAAGTGGCCGTAGATGTTTCGATTGATGACAGCGCCGGGCTGGCCGGCATCGAGCGTAAGCGTCGCCTCGGCGGCTGACGCGGTCGCTGCACCCAACGCGAGTAACGGGAGTATTGCCAATCGGGAGATACGCATACTTGGGAGGGGTTCTTTGCCGGGACTCCGGCCTGATCGACGAGAATATGCCCCCGACGGCTGTCAGCACAAGCCGCCACACCCGACAGTCCAATCATCTAGGCGACGCCACTCGCAAGGTCATGCGCGAGGGCGTGATTCGGATCGCGGCGAAGCACTTCGCGCAGGAGGCGCTGCGCCTCGCGCTTCTCGCCGCGTCCCAGGCGCGCCTGCGCCTCGAGGAACCGCGCGGTCGTCTTCTGGCGCGCATCAAGATCGTCGTCAAAGAGGAGCATGGTCGGCAGTGAAGTCGCGAAGTAGTCGATGCGAGCCGGAGTACGCGCGAGCCGGCGCGCGTATGTGAGCAAGTCGCGAAGAAGCTTTCCCGCCGCGACGCGCCGACCGAGGCGCTGGAGTGCGAGGGCGGAGTAGAAGGTCATTTCAGAAAACTCACGCACCTTCATCCCCTGAAAGTCGCTGCGGAAAGTGGCAGCTTTCGACCAATGCTCACGCGACGCGCGTCGGTTGCCCGCCGCTGCGAACGCCTCCCCGATCCAAAAGTGGACGTCGCTTTGGTTCGCCAGAAGGTGTTTCGCTTCGCCGAGATTCTCCGGCGCGTCGAGCGCCGCGCGGAAGCGCACGGCGGCTGCGGAGACATCGCCCGACGCGAGCGCGGCCCGGCCGAGCAAAAGATTCGTGCGCACGTGCAGGCCGAGCGCCATGCCTTCGCCGCCTTCCCACGGCTGGAACCGTCGGCTGTTGACGATGCGAAGCGCTTCGTCGGAGCGTCCCGCGTGATTGTAGAGCGCGCACAGTTCGACCGAGAGATCGTCGCGCTGCGCGACGAGATCGAGGTGCCTCTCAAGTTCGCGCAGCCGCCGCGCGGGCGACACGCCGAGGCGCTTCCAGAGCTGGTCGCGCTCGTAGAGCAGACGCGCGTCGCGCGGGTTCGCGCGGAACGCGGCGTCGTAGGCGCGTCGTGCGAGCGCTGGACGCTTGAGAATGTTGAAGGCGCCGAGGCCGAGATTGCGCCACGCGACTGCATTCGACGGCTCGAGCCGCACGGCGCGCCGCCAGAGTGCGATCGCTTCGCGGTGGCGACGCCGGTCGTAGAGCAGGTTTCCGAGCAGAAACGGCGCATTCGCGTCGCGCGGGCTCGCCGCGATCGCGTGCTCGAGAATCGCGATCTCCTCGACGCGCGCCGGAAAACACCAGTCCGGCGACTCTTTCGCCGATTCCGACAGGATCCGACGCTCAGAGCGAATGTCACCTATTAGGTGACATGTCCACGCGCGGTAATAGTGGACGAGTGGGGCGGTGCCGGAGTGGAGCTCGGGGTTTCCGCCGTCGAGGACGGCGAGGGCTTCGCGATGGAATCCGGCGCGGGAGTAGTCGAGCGCGAGGTCGAGACGGACTTGTGTGTCGCACGGGGGCGGTTCGCCGAGGATGTCGATCGCCCACCAGTCGAGCGGATCGAGTGCGAGCGTCTCCCGGAGTAACGCCACGGCCTCCGCTTCGCGACCGAGCCGGCGCAGGACGAGCGCTTTCAAGTCGCGCGCGCGGAGGTTTTCGATGTTCAGGCGTAGGGAGCGATCGAGAAGATCGAGCGCGGCACTCCAATTGCGACGCGTGCATTCGATCTCCGCCATCGCGTGGAGCGACGGCGCCTGCCACGCGTGGTTCCACGCGGCCTTGGCGAAGAGATCGTAGGCTTGCGAGAGGAACGACTCCGAGGTGGCTCGGGGTTTATCCCCGGCTTTCGGGCGTAAAGCCCGACCGACATGGGCCAGAGATTGGTGACGAAGACAGCGACCGAGTTGATAGAACGCCTCCCCGTCGGCCGGGTTTGCGTTGAGCCGCGTGAGCCGGCGGATCGCTGCGCGGAGGTGTTTCTCTGCGGAGACAAATTCGCCGCGACGAATATGCCAGCGGCCGAGCGCCGTGTGGCAGCGCGAGTCGTCGGCATCGCGCCGGTAGCCTTCGCGCCAATAACCCTCCGGCACTCGCGTGGCGTGGCGGTATTGCTCGAGGTGCAAACCGGTGAGGTAGAGCTCCTCGCTGCTCGCGATGTCGGTGGGCGGTGGCGGCTCCTTGGCTGCTTCAATCGCGCCGCCTTCGCCCAGCTTGCGGGGATTGCGCGGCGTGTGGGAGATGAGCGTCCGGCCGGCGGACGTTGTAACGTCGACCGTCAACTCGTGTGCGACGCACCCGCGTGGCAGCGTGACCTGTTCGACAAGCGGCGATGCGGGCGAAAGGTCGCGTGTGAACTCCGCGACGACGCGCGACTTTCGCAGGAGCCGCACGTGCGCGGTCTCGTATTTCTCCGTGACTGCGACACCGATCCGCGCCACGCCGCGATCTACGCGCAGGCTTACTGCCGCGTCGGTATTCGCCGCGCATGCCGGGCCGATTTCGCGGATCGGATACCAATACTGGCTCCACGCACGGGTTTCGCCGGGCGCGAGAAACGAGAAGTCGGGTTGGTTGTCCGTGAACACGCCGGCCATGAGTTCGATGTAGGGAGCAAACTCGCCGCGCTCATCAGCGTCAGTGAGGTTGCGGTCCCACGCGTAGCCGAACTCGTGGTTGCCCCACGTCCATTGTTTTTTGCCGGGCGCGATTCGGTGATCGGCAACGTGGACGATGCCATGCCTCGCGCGATGATCGTAGCCCCCGAAGAAATCTTCGTGTGATCCGACGCACATGAAGGAAGTCGGCACCGGGATGTTTGCATACCAAGACAGGTCGTCCGGCCTGTAGGCCGGACGATCATTTTCGATTTTAGATTCTCGATTTTCGATTGAGCAGTGCGGCGGGAGGTGGAGGCGCGGGACTTCGTCTGCCGGGTTGCCTTCCTTTGCGCGCTTCGCGTAGTCGACGCCGTAGTAGCGACCGTGGCAGAGCGGAAAGTCGCTCATGGCGCGGCGCGCGTGATCGGCAACGCGGGTGACGTCGGGCGGGAAAAACGACTGGTAGGCCTCGTGCACGCGCACAGCGACGTTCGCCCACCAGAGGAAAGTCTGCGTGTCGGCGGTGCGATTGTGGAGGCGCACCTTGAGTTCGAGCAATGCGCGGCCCGGATAGAGGCAGACTCCGTGCATTCCCTTCATCCTCGCCATCGGATCGTGTTCGGAGAGCCACACCGTCGCGGAGCCATCTGCGTGCGGCTCGATGCGCGCGTCGGCGGGCATGAAAGTCGACGGCCGGTGATGCTGAGGCCAGTTGAACTCGATGCCGCCGCTGATCCACGGACCCGCGAGCCCGACGAGCGCCGGCTTGATGACGGGCTGGTGGTAAATGACGTCGAGTCCATTGGTCTTGTCGACGATCCGGTGGATGCGACCGCCGAGCTGGGGCAGAATCATCACAAGGAGGAATTCGTTCTCGATGTAGATCGCGTCCCAATCCCGCGGCACGGGCTTTTCCGCGATCCGGTCGCAAAACGGCAGCGGATACACGCGGCCGCTCGATCCCTGGTAGACGCGCTTCTCGAGAAACATCGGGTTGCGGTCAGGCGCCTGCGGCACGTAGGTCGGCAGGACGACGGATTCGCGGCGGATGGAGACGGGGTTCATCGGTCGTGAGACGCCACGCCACAACTATGACGGGCGCGGCGCTGATGCGACGATGTTTGTCGAACCGGACAGTCCCGTTTCTTTCGCCTTCACTCGCAGCGGCGGGGTCTCAGCGTAGGAACATGCCCGGTCACGCGATCCCCCATTCCGTTGTGGAAGTGCGAGCTTGATGAACTCGATCTCCATCCAGGGCGTTTGGCGGTTCGAGCTTGATCGAGAAGATGTGGGCGCGGGCGAGCGGTGGTTTGCACGCGAACTCGGCGGAAGCGTGCGACTGCCCGGCTCGCTGGCGGCGCAGGGAAGCGGCGATGAAGTAACAGCCGCAACAGCGTGGACGGGCACGATCTTCGGCCCCAAACCGTTCGACACGGATGCGACGGGCCGAGTGAGGATGAAGTGCTGGTTGCAGCCGGAGCGCGTTTACACGGGCGCGGCGTGGTATCAACGCGACGTCGAGATCCCGGCACTTTGGGCGGGCGGGCGCGTGACGCTGGAACTTGAGCGACCGCACTGGTTCACGCGTGTCTGGCTCGACGAACGCGAAGTCGGGACTGGCGATAGTTTGTCGACCCCGCACGTGTTTGATCTCGGTCGCGTCGAGCCGGGACAGCACCGGCTCACGCTGCGGATCGACAACCGGCTTCACATTGAGGTCGGCGAGAACGCGCACAGCGTGAGCGACCATACGCAGGGAAACTGGAACGGAGTCGTCGGCAGGATCGAGCTGCGCGCGACGCCGCGAGTTTGGATCGAGGAACTCCAGGTGATTCCGGATGTAGCCGCAAGAAGCGTGGCGGTGAGGGGAGCGATCGGAGGTGATGCGGTCTTGTTCGAGGGCAGGTTGATTTCGTTGGAAGTGACGATCGATCCGGGGTGGGGCGCGTTGTCCCTAACGCGCCCAGAGCGTCTTGGGGCCCCGTCCTTCGCTGGAAGCTCCGGAGGGCACAGCAAGCCGGCCCACCTTAATGCAGAAGCGGCGATTTCAGGCGGCCGGTTTGAAGCGACGCTCGCGCTCGGCGCGGACGCTTCGCTGTGGGACGAGTTCTCCCCGGTCACGCACACGCTCGAGGCGTCGATCCCCGGCGGCGACTCGCGCTCGGCATCGTTTGGTCTTCGCGATATCCGAGTCAAAGGTCGGCAGCTCCTGATCAACGGCCGGCCGCTCTTCCTGCGCGGGACGGTCGACTGCTGCGTGTTTCCGGTCACGGGTCACCCGCCCACGGATGTCGGGTCGTGGCGCACCGTGTTGGGCGCGATCGTTGCGCACGGGCTCAATCATGTGAGGTTTCACTCGTGGTGCCCGCCTGAGGCGGCGTTTGTCGCGGGGGACGAGTTGGGGATTTATTTCCAGGTGGAAGCGCCGACGTGGCCGAATTCAGCCGCGGTGCTCGCCGGCAAATCCCCGGTTGGAATTGGCGATGGCGCGCCTGTCGATGCATGGACGCTCGCTGAGTCGGAACGAATCGTGCGGACCTTCGGAAATCATCCGTGCTTCGTGATGATGGCCGCGGGCAACGAACCCGGCGGGCCGAACCATCGCGAGTATCTTGCGAAATGGGTTACGCGCATGCGGGCGCTCGATCCGCGAAGGCTCTACACTGGCGCGGCAGGCTGGCCGGAGCTGGCGGAGAATGATTTTTCCGTGCTTCCGGAGCCGCGCATTCACCAGTGGGGCGACAATTTGAATTGCCGCCTCAACGCGACTCCGCCGGCGACGACCGCGGATTATCGTGCGAGCGTGCAGGGGCGCTCGACGCCGGTCGTCTCGCACGAGATCGGGCAGTGGTCGTCCTATCCGCCTGTCCACGACGTGGCAAAATACACCGGCCACCTGAAGCCGCGCAATTTCGAGGTGTTTGCAGAGTCGCTCGCCGCGCACGGGATGGCGGAAAGGGCGCGCGCGTTTGTCGAGGCCTCGGGACGACTTCAGATGATCTGCTACAAAGAGGAGATCGAGTCGCAGTTGCGCACTCCCGGGCTCGGCGGGTTTCAACTGCTCGCACTTCAGGATTTCCCAGGACAGGGAACGGCGCCCGTCGGCGTGCTGGATCATTTTTTTGAGAGCAAGGGCTATGCGAGTGTCGAAAGCTTCCGTCGCTTCTGCGGACCCACCGTGCCGCTGGCTCGACTCGCGCGCCGAGTATTCAAGGTCGGCGAAACAATGGAGATCGGAATCGAGGTCGCGCATTTTGGGTCGCGCGCGCTCGAGGCCGCGACGGCAAGCTGGCGGCTCGAGGACGTCCACGGAGTCGCAGTGAGGTCGGGACGTTTGGATCCGCTCGCGGTGAGTCTCGGTGCGGGCCAGCCGCTCGGGAGCGTGGCGGTGTTATTGGACAGTGTTCCTCCGCCTGCGCGATACCGGCTCGTGGTTGGTATCGAAGAGGCAGACGTGGAGAACGACTGGGACGTGTGGGTTTATCCTGACGAAGTTCCGGCCGAGCCTGAGAACGTGCTTGTGACCAACTCCGTGGAGGCCGCGCTTCGTGCGCTGGCTGACGAGCGGCGCGTGTTGCTAACTGCAAAGCCGGAGATTGCGCGTGGGGAGGCAACCCTCGGATTCACGCCGATCTTCTGGAACACGTGGTGCACTGACGGACAGCAGCCACACACACTTGGGATCGTGTGCGATCCAGATCACCCGGCGTTCGCGGATTTCCCGACGGAGCATCACAGCAACTGGCAATGGTGGCATGTAGTCACGCGCGCAGGCGCGTTCGCGCTCGATGGATTGCCCGCGCAGTTGAGGCCGATCGTCCACGTGATCGACGACTGGTATTCGAATCGAAAAATGGCGCTCGTGTTCGAGGCCAGAGTAGGCGAGGGGAGTCTGCTCGTGTGTGGCACCGAGCTCACGTGTGATCTTGGTGAGAATCCCGTCGCACGCCAACTTCGCGCGAGCTTCGTGCGATACGTGGCGAGTGAACGATTCGCACCGACCGTGGAACTGTGCCGGGAGCAGATCGCGGCGTTGGTGATTGAAGGGTAGGGGCGGCTGTCCCCAGCCGCCCTGAATCGCACGCCTTCCGCGAAGATGGCATCAAAGGGACGGCGAGGGCGCTTGGGGACAAGCGCCCCTAACCCACCGGAATTTGCGCAACGAAAATGGGCGCGGACTTTCAATTCAACCCTTGACGCCCTTCGGTTTGTAGTTAACCACATGGTTAAATACAAAACCGCGCCATGGTCACCACCGACCGACTCAGCACAGTCTTTGCCGCGCTTGCCGACCCGACCCGCCGGGAGATCCTCGGCCAACTTTCGCGCGGCGTGGCGTCGGTCACGGATCTGGCGCGGCCGCACAAGATGAGCCTGCCGGCGATCTCAAAGCACCTCCGCGTGCTCGAGCGCAGCGGCCTGATCGAGCGCGGGCGCCGGGCGCAGTGGCGCCCCTGCCGGATCCGCGCGAAGCCGCTCAAGGAGGCGGTCGACTGGATCGGCCAATACCGCGAGCACTGGGAGCAGAGTTTCCAGCGGCTCGATGTGCTCCTCGAGGAGATGAAGGCCGCCGAGGCGAAAGCGATCGGCAAGGCGAAGCCGTGACGCACGAACCGCAAGCCCCATTTCGACCATGAGTGAAAAGACCAACACCCTCAAACTCACCACACCGGGCGATCTCGAGATCGTCTTCACCCGCGAGTTCAGCGCGCCGCGTCAACTCGTGTGGGATGCGCACACAAAACCCGATCTCGTAAGGCGATGGCTGCTCGGCCCAGGTGGATGGACGATGCCGCTTTGCGAAATCGATCTGCGCGTCGGTGGCGCTTGGCGCTACGGCTGGCGTCACACCGACGGCAACGAGATGGCTATGGGTGGCGTCTTCCTCGAAGTCGATCCGCCATCGCGGCTGGTGAGCTCCGAGAAGTTCGACGAGCCGTGGTATCCCGGCGAGGCCGTGAACGAGTTGGTGTTCGACGAACTCGGCGGACGCACATTGATGACGCTCACGATCCGATATGAGTCGAAGGAAGCGCGCGAGGCTGCACTGAAATCCGGCATGGATGAGGGCATGGCCGCTGGCTACGACAACCTCGACAAGCTGCTCGCCAGTTGAGCGCAAGCAAGGACGACTCGTGAATTCAGCCTCGGCATCTCCATTCATCGACTCGAGTCCGCTCGATGAGGAATACGTCCTCGATGCGCACGGGAGCACGTCGGCTCTTGTCGCGAATTCCGTCGAACCCAAAGCCGGCACGATCGTTCGCAAAGAGATGAGCGATTTCGCCCTTGAGTTGGCGCGCTGGCTCGCCTGGTCGTCGGACGACCAAAAGTGACATGCATTCAAGCCACCACAATCCAACCTCCAACTCCTCCGCGGGCGATGGTGCCATGTCCGCAGGTCTGAGCAGCGATCCAGCGCGCGTTTGCGACATTGTGAGCGAGCGAGTCTTCGCCGCGCCGCGCGAGCGACTGTTTCGCGCGTTCAGCGAACCTGTGCAACTCGCGCGCTGGTGGGGACCGGCGGATTTCACCAATGAGTTTTATGAGTTCGATTTGCGCCCCGGCGGTCGCTGGCGTTTCGCGATGCACGGGCCCGACGGCGCGCGATACGAGCAGGATCGCGAGTTCGTCGACGTCGTCGCGCCTGAACGGATCGTCCTCGACAATCCGGACCCGGTTCATCGCTTCCGGATGACGATGACGTTCGCGACTCACGGTGAGGGAACGCTCCTGAAGTGGCGCATGTCGTTTGAGTCCGCTTCCGAGTTTGCGCGGGTGAAGGACATCATCGCCGCGGCCAACGAGCAGAATTTCGACCGCCTCGAAGTGCTCCTGGCGACGCTCACCTGAATACGGATTTTTATGAAGACGCAAAGCGAAGCATCCACGGCCATCGACACATCCGATCGTGAGATCGTTATCTGGCGCGCATTTCGCGCGCCGCGCGAACTCGTGTGGAAGGCGTGGACCGACCCCGAACTCGTCGTGAAGTGGTGGGGCCCGCGGGGATTCACGACCACGATCGAGACGATGGACTTGCGAGTTGGCGGCGTGTGGAAGCTCATGATGCACGGCCCCGACGGCACGAATTTTCCGAACAAGAGCATTTTCAAGGAAATCGTGCCGTTCGAGCGGATCGTCTACTCGCACGGCGGCGGCCGAGAGGATGGCGACGGGTCGGGTGCGAACTTTGTCGCCACTTGGACGTTTGAGGACGCGGGCGAGGGCATGACGCGACTCACCGGCAGGATGGTCTTCCCGTCGAAGGAGGCGCGCGACACCGTCGTCCGTGAATACGGTGCGATCGAGGGCGGGCGCCAGACGCTCGAGCGCCTCTCCGAGCAGATTCCTGCGATGCAGTCGGAGCCGTTTGTGTTCACGCGCGATTTCGACGCACCGCTCGACCTGGTGTGGCGTGCGTGGACCGAGCGCGAGCAATTCGCGCGGTGGTTCGGACCGAAGGGGTTCACGATTCGGATGAAGTCTTTCGATCTCCGCCCCGGCGGCATGTGCCACTACTCGATGGTCACGCCAGACGGGAAGGAGATGTGGGGCAAGGCCGTCTACCGCGAGGTCGTGCCGCAGAGGCGGCTCGTGTGGATCAATTCGTCCTCCGATCCCGACGGAGGCATCACGCGGCACCCGTTTACGAAGGATCCGTGGCCGCTGCAGATGCTCACAACGGTTACGTTCGCAGAGAGCGGTGGCAGGACCGCCGTCACAGTGCACTGGCTGCCTTACGAGTCCGACGAGGAGGAGCGCCGCGTGTTCAACGCAGGCCGGGGCAGCATGAGCGCAGGCTGGGGAGGCACGCTGAAGCAACTCGAGTCCTTCCTGGCAAACGGCTGAAACTTCCGATCGACACGCAAGCAACGTTCCACAATCGCATCATGATGTCCGGATCGCGTCCGCTCGCTCGTCGAGAGTATTGACAACCGCAACCCACCGCCCTTGGGGGCAGCGACCCCCTTTAGGAACATCTCCCACTTCCCCGCATGCAAACAACCCTCGTTGCAAGCCAGCCTTCCCAGTCATCCGGGGTCCATTTCTCATCACCTGGTTCAACCCAAACTAACATGCCAAAATACATCGACGGATTCGTAATTCCTGTCCCGAAGAAGAACCTCAAAGCCTACGCGCGCCTCGCGCAGCTCGGCTGCAAAGTGTGGCGCGAACACGGCGCGCTCGGCTACCACGAGTGCGTCGGAGACGATCTGAACGTGCCGTTCGGCCTCCCCTTCCCGAAGGGCATTCGCGTGAAGAAGGGCGAGACGGTCGTGTTCTCCTTCATCGTCTACAAGTCGAAGGCGCACCGCGATCGCGTAAACAAGAAGGTCATGGCCGATCCGCGACTCGCAGCGGGATGCGACCCGAACAAAATGCCGTTCGACGCGAAGCGGATGATGTATGGCGGCTTCAGCTCGATCGTCGGTTTCTAATCGAGCGGTCTCCTGAACCCTCGGATGAGAGCGAATACTTGGAAGAGCATCGGCGCGGTCACAGCCGGCGTGCTGTTCATCATCGCCGTTACGACGATCGTCGATCTCGCGCTGCACGCAGCGGGGATATTCCCAAGCGCAAAGGAGCCGCTTACCGACACGCTCGCCCTCGTCGCGAGTGCCTACCGGCTCGTCATCGGCATCGCCGGCGGCTGGTTGGCGGCGCGGCTCGCTCCGGACCGGCCGATGCGGCACGCGATCATTCTGGGTTTTGTCGGCGTCGTTCTGGGCACGGCCGGCGTGATCGTCACGTGGAATCTCGGGCTCGGCCCGCGCTGGTATCCGGTCTCGCTTGTTGTGCTGGCGATCCCGCAATGCTGGCTCGGCGGCTGGCTTTATTCGAAGGGGTTGCGTGCGCAATCGACGTGACGTAGTTCCATGCCCGTGAGTCTTGCACAAGAGCCTGCGCACGAGCGCGTCCTCATCCTCGAGCGCCGCTTCGACGCGCCGCGCGAGTTGGTGTGGCGCGCGTGGACCGAGCCGCGCCACCTCGTGCGCTGGTGGGGACCGGCGGGATTTACGCTGCCGGTATGCGAGCAGGATTTTCGCGTCGGCGGTTTCTATCGCTTCTGCATGCGCGCGCCCGATGGCACCGATCACTGGGTCTGGGGCGCCTACCACACGATCGTCGAACCCGAGCGACTCGTGTTTACCTGGGAGCGCGAGGATGAGCCGGGCCTGCGCGCGAAACTGAACAACCTCGTCACGATCACGCTCACTTCCGAAGGCGGCGGCACGCTCCTGAACCTCCACCACTCGGTTTTTCAAACGATCGCCGACCGTTACGACCACAGTGGCGGATGGACACAGTGCCTCGAACGACTTGCCGAGTTTCTTGCGCCACCTGTCTGAACCCTTTCGACCAACATCGCCATCCCATGGAATCAACAACACCCGCCGTTTCAAAATCCGCGCTCTGGACCGGGCGCGTCATGTCCATCCTTCCGTGCCTCATGCTGCTGTTCAGCGGCGTCATGAAGATCATGCAGACCGAGGAAGTGGTGGAAGGCTTCGCCACCTGGCCGCCGGGCAGCGCCGTGGCGATCGGCGTGGTCGAGATCGCTTGCACGATTGTTTATCTCATTCCGAGGACCGCTGTGCTCGGCGCACTGCTGCTCATCGGATATCTTGGAGGTGCGGTTGCAGTGTCTGTTCAGATGGGCGTCAACTTCGCGCTGCCACTGATATTCGGTGTGCTCGTCTGGGGCGGACTCTGGCTTCGCGACCCGCGGCTGCGCGCGCTGACGCCGCTGGTGAAGCGCTGAGCGGGGCATGCATCTCTTGTAGCCCTGTCCGTGAGGACAGGGATCTGATTCCGACTTTGGCCAATAGTGTCCCGCTCCTCACGGAGCGGGCTACATCCGGAGGCGAAACGTTCACGCGTTCCGCTTCAGATCGTATTTTCCCGCCGTTGCCATCAGCGCGATGCTCGCCATCCTCCTTTGCATGCCCGCATGCGTGCGACTTCACTTGTTCGCGCTCACGTTCGTCCTCGGAACTCTCGCCTCCGCCGCTGAGCCACCAGCGCAAGTCCGCGAACTGAAGATCACGATCCTCTCGACGATGCTCGCCGATGGCCGCGAGCTGGGCGAGTGGGGCTTTGCGGCGCTTGTGGAAGTCGACGGCCGCCGGATTCTTTTCGACACCGGCGCGCGCGAGGACCTCGTGCTGAAGAACACGCAGACGCTCCGTATCAACTTGAGCGACGTTCCGGAGGTCATCCTGAGCCACAACCACTGGGACCACGTCGGCGGCTTGATGAGGCTCCGACGCTCGGTCCAGCACGAGAATCCCGGCGCACTCGCGCGCACTCACGTTGGCGAAGGGATATTCCTCTCCCGCGGCCCCTCGGACCGCGGCGGGGACGAAAACGAAATGATCCGCATCCGCCCCGAGTATGAAGCGACCGGCGGAGAATTTGTTGTGCACTCAGGGCCCGTGCAAATCCACCCTGGAGTCTGGCTCACGGGTCCCGTGCCGCGAAAGCACCCCGAGCGAAACTGGAGCGGCTCGGGGAAGGTGCTCACACCCGCTGGCGAGGTGGAGGACAACATTCCTGAGGACATGGCGCTCGTGTTCGACACGACGCAAGGTCTCGTCGTGCTCACCGGCTGCGGTCACGCCGGGGTGGTCAACATCGTCGAGCACGCGCGCGAAATCGTCCGGCCGGACCGCGTCAATGCGCTCTTCGGGGGCTTCCATCTTTTCAACGCGTCCGACGAAACGCTCGCATGGACGGCCGACAAGCTGCGCGAATTCGGCGTCGAGAGTTTCGTCGGAGCCCACTGCACAGGGCTCGAGCCGGTCTACCGTTTCCGCCGCGAGGTCGGACTCGACCGCGCGCACGCAGTCGTGGGCGCCGTGGGCGCGACTTTCGAACTCGGCAAGGGAATCAACCCGCGCTGGATGGCGCGGTGAAGCTTGGGTCGCGCCTCTCTCGATGTAGATTGCGCGTGTCGCGCAACGGATCGTGTAGCCCTGTCCGTGAGGACAGGGACCGGACCTTCATGGGATGTGGAGGTGTCCCGCTCC